>JAJZID010000031.1 GCA_021810705.1 Actinomycetes bacterium | reverse complement strand
GGCTTTGACGAGGCGCCGGCGGGCTATGGCGAGTGGGTCACGCGCAGCGGCGGCACCTACTCGCCGCGGTTGGATACCGTCGAGCCGCTGCGCCTGGAGTGCCAGGAGTTCATCGACAGCATCCGCGAGGATCGCCCTGCCCGTTCCGACGGGGCCAGTGGCCTGCGGGTGGTGCGCGTGCTGGAGCGGCTCGAGAATTCGCTGAAGTCATCCGCGCGAGCCGATGGCTGAGCTCTCGCCGGCCGCGCACATCGACCCGAGCGCCGAGCTGGGTGAGGGTGTCTCGATCGCGGCGGGGGCGGTGATCGGCGCCGGCGCTGTGCTCGGTGACGGCGTGAGCATCGGCGCGGGCAGCGTCGTGCATGCTGGCGTGGTGCTCGGCCCCGGCTGCCTGGTTGAGGAGCTGGTGGTGCTCGGCAAGCGCCCGCGCCTGCGACGCGGCTCGAGCGCCGCGGCCGTGGAGCTGGCGGCGCTCGAGCTGGGGGCCGAGGTGACCGTCTGCTGCGGCGCCGTCGTGTATGCCGGGGCGGTGGTCGGCGCCGGGGCGATCATCGGCGACCAGGCGCAGGTGCGCGAGGGCTCACGGGTCGGTGCGCACTCGGTCGTCGGGCGCGGATCGTGCGTGGATTTCAACGCCGTGGTCGGCGAGCGGGTTTTGATCCAGACGGGCGTCTACGTGACGAGCTGGGCGGTTGTCGAGGATGACGTGTTTCTCGGCCCGGGCATGCTGATGACCAACGACGACACGATGGGCCGGCACCCGCGCGGCGAGCGGCTGGACGCGCCGGTCGTGCGGCGTGCGGCGCGCGTCGGTGGTGGCGTGGTGCTGGTGCCGGGGGTGGAGGTCGGGGAGGAGGCTTTTGTGGCGGCGGGTGCGGTGGTGACCCGTGACGTGGCCCCGCGCGAGGTGGTGCTCGGCACGCCTGCGCGTCTGCACCGCCTTGTGCAGGACGCCGAGCTGCTCGAGCACTGGCGGCGCTGAGGCGGGTTCCTAACATCGAGGGGGATGGCCAAGCAGGAGCCCGTCACCGACGTAGCCGATCCGCGCTGGCTGCGCGCGATCTCGCACCCGATCCGCGTGCGTCTGTTGGCGCTGCTCGAGGAGGAGGCGGCGAGCCCCGTGGTTCTGGCGGCCAAGCTCGAGCAACCGCTTGGGACGATCGCCTACCACGTCCGCACCCTCTACGAGCTCGGGCTGCTGAAGCTGGTGGGCACCCGTCAGCGGCGTGGCGCGACCGAGCACTACTACCGGACGGTCGCGCGCCCGGCGCCGTCGCCGGAATCCTGGCAGGGGCTCGACGCGATCTCCAAGCAGCGCGTGCTGACGGCCCTGATCAACACGGCCACAGACCACGCGAACCGGTCGGCGGCCGCCGGCGGCTTTGACGGCGTGCAAGCGCAGCTCTCGACTGAGGCGCTGACGCTGGACCGCGAGGGCTGGGAGGAG
Source organism: Actinomycetes bacterium (assembly GCA_021810705.1). Classification (GTDB taxonomy): domain Bacteria; phylum Actinomycetota; class Thermoleophilia; order Solirubrobacterales; family Solirubrobacteraceae; genus Palsa-465. The sequence goes on along the minus strand of JAJZID010000031.1, from coordinate 12,059 downwards.
CTTGCCCGGGAGGCCCGGGGCTGGATTGCCAGGGCACAGGAGATCGAGCGTGCTGCCGCTCGGAGGCTGGGGGACGGAGCGGTCGGCGGCGGTGGTGGCGACGGCGGCGAGCCGGCGCTGCGGATCGGGCTCACGCTGATGCTGTTTGAGGCGCTTGCGTCCAGCGCCGAGCGCGCGCCGCAGGCATCGCGCTGACGCCCTCGTCCGGGGCTGAGCCCTCTACACGGCGGCGCGGGCGCCGTAGCCCTGCATGCTGCGGCCGGCCTGCGTCCAGATGACCTGCTCGCGAGCGGGTCCGACGCTGATCAGTGCGATCGGTACACGCACGAACTCCGAGACGTAGCGCAGATAGTCACGCGCGGCCGCCGGCAGATCCTGCTCGCTGCGACAGTCGCTGATGTCCTCGCTCCAGCCGGGAAGCTCCTCGTATTCGCCGACCGAGTGGTGCAGCACGGTCTGGTGGTAGGGGAAGTGGTCGGTTTCGAGGCCCTCGTCGGCGCGGTAGCGGGTGGCGACGCGCAGCGTCGGCTGGCCCGAGAGCACGTCGAGCTTGGTGATCACCAGCGCACTGAGCGAGTTCAGCCGGGCCGCGTAGCGCAACGCCACCAGGTCAAGCCAGCCGACCCTGCGCGGGCGGCCGGTGGTGGTGCCGAACTCGGCGCCGCGCTCGCGCAGCTCTTCGCCGAGGGCGCCGTCGAGCTCGGTTGGGAACGGACCCGCGCCGACGCGCGTGCTGTATGCCTTGGTGATACCCCAGACCTCGGTGATGTCGCGCGGTCCGACGCCCGCGCCGATCGTGGCGGAGCCGGCGATCGGGTTCGAGGAGGTGACGAACGGATAGGTCCCGTGGTCGATGTCAAGCAGCGTGCCCTGCGCGCCCTCGAAGACGACCAGCTCGCCGTTGTCCAGACGCTCGAGCACCAGCCTGCTGGTGTCGGCGATGTACTGCTTGATGCGGTGTCCGTAGGTCAGGTACTCCTCGGTCATCGCCTGCAGGTCGAGTCTCGGGTCGCGCGCGAACTCGCGCAGCGACAGGCGTTTGGGCTCCATCGCCGCGACGATCTTCTTCTTGAGGATCTTCTCGTCGAGCAGATCCTGTACGCGGATGCCGAGCCGCGCCGCCTTGTCCGAGTAGCAGGGGCCGATGCCACGGCGGGTGGTGCCGATCTGCAGCTTGCCCAGCTTGATCTCGCCAGCGTGGTCAAGCAGCATGTGGTAGGGCATGATCAGGTGCGCGTTGGCCGAGATGCGCAACGCGCCGGTGTCGATGTCGCGCCGACGCAGGTCGTCCAGCTCGTCGGTGAGGATCTTCGGGTCGATCACGACACCGTTGCCGATCACACAAAGCTTCCCGGGGTGCAGGATGCCCGATGGCATCAGGTGAAGCTTGTAGGTGACGCCCTCATGGACGATCGTGTGGCCGGCGTTGTTGCCTCCCTGAAAGCGGACCACGGCATCTGCACGCTCGGCGAGCAGGTCCGTGATCTTGCCCTTCCCTTCGTCTCCCCACTGGGCGCCAACGACCACGATTCCAGGCATTTCTTCTCCAGTGTACGCGCTGGCGGCCTATCAGGCGATGCGCAGGTCCAGGCGGTGGTCGTGCCCCATCAGCGGTAGCTCGTCGCACATCTCGGTCAGGCGCGAGACGGTGCGTTCGGTGATCTGCTGACAGAGCGTGTCGCGGTCCATGATGTTGGTGGTGATCACCACGGCGCGCTGCTCCTCATAGCGCGCGTTGATGATCGAGTAGAGCTCCTCCAGCACCCACGGCGTCGTCTGTTCGGCGCCGATGTCGTCGATGTGCAGCAGGTCCACGGCGACCAGGCGCTCCAGCAGGTCGTTATGAGAGCCCGTGTCGAAGGTTTTGCGGATCTGGCTGAGCAGCCCCGGCAGCGAGTAGCGCGCGGCGGAGCGCCCGGCGTCGAGCGCGGCCTTGGTGACGAGCATCGCAAGCGTCGTTTTGCCGGTGCCGACCGGGCCCATGAACCAGAGGCCCCGCCCCGCGTCCAGGTTGGCGTCGATGCGGCTCACGTAGCGGCGCGTGGCGGCGACGACCTTAGGGTCGATCTCGGTCACCGGGAAACGGTCGAAGTCGACGTCGCGGTAGCGCTCAGGGATCACCGCGGCAAGGCCGCGCGCACGGTTGCGGGCGATCATCTGCGGTCGGCAGGCGCAGTCGCGGGCGGTGTTGGTGGCCTCGTCGTAGAGGAAGCCGGAGCCGTCACAGATGCCGAGCGCGCAGGTTGCCATCGTCTGCTCAACCCGCGAAGTGCGGAGGCGCGTAGTTTGAGAACTTCGGGTACTGGTTCTGGAAGGTCAGCGTGACCTCGCCGACCGGGCCGTTGCGGTGCTTGGCGACGATGATGTCCGCCTCGCCGGGTCGGGTCGACTCGCGGTTGTAGTACTCCTCGCGGTAGATGAACATCACCAGGTCGGCGTCCTGCTCCACCTGGCCGGACTCGCGCAGGTCCGAGAGGATCGGCTTCTTGTCGCCGGCGCGCTGCTCGACGTTACGGCTCAGCTGCGATAGCGCGATCACCGGAACCTTCAGCTCGCGGGCGAGGCTCTTCAAGCCGCGGCTGACCTGGCCCACCTGCTCGACCCGGCTCTCGACGCGGCCCTCGTGGCGCAGCAGCTGCAGGTAGTCGATCACGATCAGCCCCAGGCCGCCGCGCTCCTCCAGCTGGTGGTGCAGGCGCCGAGACTTCGCGCGGATCTCAAGCACGCTTGTATCGCTCGAGTCGTCGACGTACAGCGGCGCCTCGGAGAGGCGCCCGGATGCCTCGAGGATCTTTGGCCAGCGTGTCTCCGCCACCCGCCCGCGGCGCAGGTCGTCACCCGGCACCTTTGCCTGTGAGGCGACGAAGCGCTGGGCCAGCTCGGACTCCGACATCTCCAGCGAGAACAGCGCGACCGGGAAGCCCGCCAGCGCGGCGTTCTCGGCGATGTTGCAGACCAGCGCCGACTTGCCCATCGAGGGGCGCGCGGCGAGCACGATCAGGTTGCCGGCCTGGAAGCCGCCGGTCAGGTCGTCTATGTCGCGGAACCCGGAGGGCGTGCCGGTCAGCGGGCTCTTCTGGTTGGAGCGGTGGTGCAGACGGTCGGTCTCCTCGTGCAGCAGCTCGGAGATTGGCCGGATCGCGCGGCGTCGCTCGTCGTGGGCGACCTCCAGCATCGCTCGCTCCGCCCGCTCGACCAGCTCGCGCGGCGACGCGGCCCTGCCCATCACGTCGGCCTGGATCTCGCGTGTGGCCTCGAGCAGCGCCCGCAGCTGTGCCTGTTCGCGCACGATGCGGCCGTAGTCGCGCGCGTGGCCCGAGGCTGGCACCCAGGCGACCAGCTCCTCGACCACGTCCGCCCCGCCGATCTCCTCGAGCCGGTTGTTCTGGCGCAGCTGCTCGGCGACGGTCAGATGGTCGATCTTCTGGTCGTGGTTGTAGAGCTCAAGCATCGCCTGGAACACGGCCGCGTGCGCCCTGCCGTAGAAGTGCTCGGGGCGCAGCTGCTCGTCCACCAGCAGCGCATGCAGGTGCTGCTCGTCGAGCAGCACGGCGCCGAGCACAGACTTCTCGGCGGTCGGGCTGTGCAGGGTGGGGCTGGCGGGTGCGGTTGCGCTCATGTCGCGGTGGGGATGCTCACGGATGGGCGGTCAGCTGGCGCGCTCACCGGTGGCCCGGCGGGTCGCGGTCGCTAAAGCGCCGAGCAACAACGATAGGCTGCGCGCAGGCGACACGCCCGCCGAGAAGCCGCATTCAGCGGTGGATTGTGTGCCGGCTCGGCGGCGGCGGCGAGGATGCGCGCCCGCCGCCCTCAGGCGGCTACGACCATCGTCTTGATCGTGGCCGTGACGCCATCGGCGACCTCGACCTTGACCATGTGCGTCCCGACCGTCTTGATCGGATCGTCGAGCTGAACCTTGCGCTTGTCGATGCGGATGCCACGCGCGTCACGGATGGCGTCGACGATGTCCTGGCTGGTGACCGACCCGAACAGGCGCCCGTCGTCGCCGGCCTGCTGCGGGATCGTCAGCACGGTCCTGCCGAGCAGGTCAGCGTTTTCGCGGGCGCGGTCGACGGCCTCGCGTGCGGCTCGCTCGGCCGCCTCGTGGCGTTGCCGGGCCGCCTCCAGGGATCCCTGGGTGGCGGTCTCGGCGAGCTTGCGCGGAACCAGGTAGTTGCGCAGATAGCCGCTCGAAACCTCGACGACCTCGCCCTTCTCGCCCAGCGCTTCGACGTCGGCGAGCAGAATTGCCTGTGGCATCAGTACCTCCAGAAGGTCCGCGCGAGCGACCCGCTGCTAGCGCTCACGGTCGCGGTCGCGTCCACCGCGACCCTCGCGGTGGTCGCTGCCACCCTCGGCCACGTATGGCAAAAGGGCTACCTCGCGCGCGCGTTTGACCGCGCGCGCGACCTGGCTCTGATGCCGGCGACAGGCGCCCGTGATGCGGCGAGAGCGGATCTTGCCTCGATCTGAGATGAACCGCCGCAGCAGCGAAACATCCTTGTAGTCGACCTGCTCGACCTTGTCGCGGCAGTACGGGCAGGGCTTGCGCCGGGCCGAGGACGGACCGCCCTTCCTGTCACGCCGGCGAACCGGCCGTCTACGCTGCTTTGCCACTGGGCATCACCTATCGAAGTCTCTATTGCTGATCGGTCGCCGGCGATCAGAACGGGATATCGTCCTCGGCGACACCGCCGCCCACCGGTGCGGTGACGAAGTCCGCGGTATCGACGGGAATATCGCTCGCAACAGCGCTTGCGCTGCTTGCAAAGCCGTTCCCGTTACCGTTCGGAGCTTCGCTTCCGCCGCCGAGGAACTGCACGGTCTCAGCGATGATATCGACAGCTTGACGCTTTTGCCCCTCGGTCTCCCATTCGCGCCAGCGTAGGCGTCCGTCGATTGCGACCCCACGCCCCTTGGAGAGGTAGCGCTTGCAGTTCTCGCCCTGCTGCCCCCACACCGAGACGTTGAAGTAATTGGGGTCGTCCTCCCAGTTGCCTTCGGCGCTGCGCCTGCGGCCGTTGCAGGCCACACGCAGCTCGCAGACGCTCGTGCCGCTCGGCAAAGTGCGGAGCTCGGGATCCCTCGTGAGGTTTCCGGTGATGATCACTCTGTTGATGTTGCCGGCCATTTCGGGCCTCCTTTCGACGGTTTCGCCAGCTCTTTCAGGCGAGTCTAAGCGCGGTACGGACGGCGGCCTGGTCCAAGCCGCAAACTGGCACAGATTCGTGACAGTCTCGCTGGGGGCGGGCCAGGGCGAGGGCTCCGTCGAGCCCAGGCTCTGCGTCGCGCTCAGGCCGCTTCGTCTTCGCTGGTTGCGACCGCGGTCGCCCCGGCGAGGATTGGCGGCGGGCTCTCCGGCGCGGGCGGCGTGCCCGGCAGCACCTTGATGATGCGGAAGCGCAGCACCTGGTCGGCGATCCGCAAGGTGTGCGACAGCGCCTCGAGCAGCGCCGGCGGGCCAGTGAACTGAATCAGGTGGTAGTCCGCCTCGCTCTGATGGTCGATGCGGTAGGTGGTCGGGCGCTGGCCCCAGCTCTGCTTGAGCGCCACGCTGCCGCCGCCCGAGGCGATCATCGCCTCGACCTCTTCAACCAGGGCGCCGCGCGCCTGCTCGTCAGCCTGTGCCGAGAGCAGCAGCACGAGGTCGTAAAGGATGGGATCTTTGGACATGGTGAAAGGCCCGGGCCCGCCGTGAGATAAGCTCCGGCCACCGGGCGAGCTGCGAATATAGCAACGCGCCGCGCATGGGAGCGTCCGGCGATCAGTTTAGAGGAGGAGGCCGGGGTGTTTTCAGAGCGCCCGCGGAGAACTTGGCGAAGGTGGCGCCGCGCCGGGCGGCGATGGCTCGCCGCAATCGCGCTGGCCGTTGCCCTGGCGGCTGCTATGTCCGGCTGTGGCACGACCGCGGGCGGCGCCGTAAGCGGCGCGGGCGTGCTGACGATCGGAACCCTCTATGCCGGCAGCGGTTCCTTTGCGTCCTCGTCACAGCCGGAGTTCGCTGGTCTGCGGCTCTGGGTCCAGCGGGCTGATGCGGCTGGCGGTGTGTGGGTAGGCGCGCTGCACCGTCGCCAGCGCGTACGGCTGATCGCCTACAACGATCGCAGCTCCGCCGTCCGCGCCAGCCGCCTCTACGCCAGGCTGCTGGCCCGTGATCACGTCGGCATCTTCGTCTCTGACTTCGGCTCGGTGCTGACCGCGCCGGCGATCAGCACCGCGCAGCACGACGGCGTGTTGCTGTTCGACCAGTCGGGCACGGGCGCGAGCTTCTTCACGGCCGGCAACCCCTACATCGTGCTCTGCGACCTGCCGACCTCGACGGTCTGGCCCGACGGTCTCGCACGGCTGCTCGTGGCCCGTCACATAGGCCGCGTCGCGTTGGTGTACGGCCGCAACTACTTCGACGCCTCCCAGGACCAGACGATCGCCGCAGCGCTCACGCTCCACGGCGACGAGCCTGTGATCAATCAGGGCGTCACCACCGGCAACAGCGATTATCAAGGCTTCTTGGCGGCTGCGGCGGCGCGTCATGCCAGTGCGGTCGTCGAGCTCGGCTACACGAGCAATGACATCGCCTTCCTGCGGCAGCTGAAGGCCTCCGGTCATCGTTTCAGGTTCGTGTTCACCGTCTTCGCCGGCCAGCTCCCAGGCGTGCTCAGACGCGCGGTGGGGACCAGCGCCCTGGCGGGGACCTACAGCTACGGCTTCCCGCCCTTCGTGCAACGCCCGCCGCCGCGCGTCGGGCTCGCCGACCACGGGCTGGCGCAGGCGCTCTACCCAGCGGCCACCCGCGGCGCCAGCCAGACCGGCGCCGCGGGTCCGCTCAACTTCCTCAACGTTGCCGGGTACAACACCGGGCTTGTGATCGGTGCGGCGCTACGACAGGCGACCACGGCCACACAGCTGGGCCTGCGGGCGGCGCTGACGCGGCTCTCGGGCCGCCTGCGCACGCTGGATGGCACCTTCAGGCTGAATGCCAACGGCGCTCAGGTGGGCGAGATCCCGTCGGTCGCGCGGCTGCTTATCGGTCGCGGCGGTGAGCTTGTGTTCCGTCAGGTCGAGGATGGCGCCGGCCGCTGACACGGCGTGTCTGGGGTCCGTGTCAGTCGCCCAGCTCGAAGCCGCGAAAGGCCTGGTGGACCAGCAGTTCGCCCGGGGCTCCGGCCGCCACGACGCGGCCACGGTCAAGCGCGTATAGCCGGTCGGCAACCGAGAGCGCGCGGCCCACATCCTGCTCCACGAACAGGATCGCCACGCCGGTCGAGACCAGCTCCGGCAGCAGCGAGAAGAGCCGACCGGCGGCCGCTGGCGATAGTCCGAGCGAGATCTCGTCGATCAGCAGCACCACGGGGTTAGCGGCGATTGCGCGAGCGACCGCGCAGAGCTGCGCCTCTGCGGTGCTCAGGCTGGCGGCTGGCCGCTCGAGCAAAGGCGCAAGCTCCGGCAGCAGGTCGAGCACACGCCCCAGATCACGCTCGCCGTGGCACCAGCAGCCGAGCTCGAGGTTCTCCGCGACTGTGAGCGCCCCGAACAGCCGCCGTCCTTCGGGCACATATGCGAGGCCTCGCTTGACGCGCGCCTCCGGCGCAAGGCCGGTGATGTCGGTGCCAAGCAGCGTGATGCTGCCCTGCTGGGGCGACATCAGGCCCGCCAGCGTCCGCAGCAGGGTTGTCTTCCCGGCGCCGTTGGGGCCGACCAGTGCGACCAGCTCCGCTGCATCGATCTGCATGTCCACGCCGTCCACGGCCGCGGACTGCCGGCGCATGACCGTGAGCTTGTCAACCTGCAGGCGCACGGCCGCGTCTCAGCCGGCGATGGCGCCGACCGGCACGCCCAGATACATGGCAACCACGCGCCGATCGGCGAGCACCTCCACGGGTGGACCGCTGCGCAGCACGCTGCCCTGATGCAGGAAGTAGACGCTGTCGGCCATCGCCAGAACGGCCCGCATCACGTGCTCGACCGCGAGGATCGCGATGCCCTGAGCCCGCAGCTCGGTCAGCAGCCCGACCGTGTCGTCAATCTCCTCCGCGCTGAGGCCGGCCATCGGCTCGTCCAGCAGCAGCAGGCGCGGGGCCAGCGCGAGCGCCCGCGCAAGCTCCAGCTTGCGCAGCTCCGCCAGCGACAGGCAGTCCGGCAGCGAGTCTCGCCGGTGCAGCAGCCCCACTCTGGCCAGGGCCTGCTCGGCTCTGAGCCGGGCGGACGCGGGATGCGGCGAGCCGGGCTTGCGCACCCGGCCCGCGGCACCGTGGACGTTCTCCCAGACCGTGCAGCTGCGCAGCGGCCGTGGTATCTGAAACGTGCGGGCAACGCCGTGGCAGACCAGTCGCCAGCCTGGGCTGTGCGTGAGATCGCACCCGCCGATCAGCACTCGCCCGGCGCTGGCGCGCAGCTCGCCGCAGACGACGTCCACGAACACCGACTTGCCCGCGCCGTTGGGTCCCAGCAGCACGGCGATCTGACCATCGGTGACACGCACCGACACCTCGCTGAGTGCGCGCACGCCACCAAAGCGGCAGCTCAGCCCGACCGTCTCCAGACGTGGTGGGGTTGTGCTCGCAGCGCTGTCGCTCATCGCAGCAGTGTCGTGTGTTGTGGCGGACGTGGCCCCCTGAGGTAGGCCGGGAGTCTGACGCGCTGGCCGCCGCGCCCGATCCCGCGTGGCACGAACACGACCGCCGCGAGGATCACGAGCGCAAGGACCAGGTCGCGTGAAGCCGGGAGCACAGCGTCCACGGCGGTTGTCAGCGCTGTCAGCACGATCGCTCCAACCACGGGGCCGAGCACCGTCCCGGCGCCGCCGAGCACGACCATCGCGATCGTCAGCACGGTGATCGTCGGGTCGAACATCTGGCCGGGCGTGACCGTGACCAGCCGGAAGGCGCTGGCACCGCCAGCCAGCCCAGCCAGCGCGGCCGACAGCGCAAAGGCGGTCAGCTTCGTTGCGCCGGCGCGGACGCCCACGGCCCGCGCCAGGCGCTCGTCGTCGCGCACCACGCGCAGCGCGTAGCCAAGCCGCGTGTGCGTCAGGGCCGCCACCAGGCAGACCGAGAGCAGCGCGAGGCCGGCGAACAGCAGCGTGAAGCCCCCCGCCCCGAGGTAGGGTGTCGTCTGGCGGGTTCCGACCGTTGTGATCGTGAGCCCCGCACCCTGGCTCGTGAACGCGGGCTGCCAGGATGCCAGGGCCTGGGTGGCCGCCGCCGCGACGAGCGTCGCCACGGCGAAGTACTCGCCGCGCAGGCGCAGCAGGGGCAGGCCGAGCAACAGCCCGTAGGCACCTGCCACGACGGCTGCGAGCGGCAGCGCCACCCAGAAGCTGAGTGACGCATCGAGCATCAGCAGCGCCACGGCGTAGCCGCCAACGCCGTAAAAGGCGACCTGCCCGAAGCTGGCGTAGCCAGCCATGCCGCCGATCAGGTTCCATGATTGCGCGACCACGATGTATAGGAAAAGCGCGGTCAGCGTGCTGTTCAGGAAGCCGCTCACGAGAGCCCGCCGAGGCCGCTGGCTCCATCGCTCGCGGTCCGCGCTTCCAGCGCCCGCGGCGCGAGCGCCACGAGCAGGATCACGATCGCCGCCGCGTCGGCCAGGGCGGCGGGGGCGAGATAGCCCACCGTAGCCTGAATGCCGCCCAACACGACACCGGCGGCAAAGGCGCGCCACAGTCTCCCGGCGCCGCCGATCATCGCCGCGGCGGCGATCAGCACCAGCAGCTGATTGCCGTCGGTGGCCGTGAAAGGCCCAGTCAGTGACAGCAGCCCGCCGGCGAACGTCGCGGCGGCGGCACTCAGCGCCGCCGCGACGCCGAACAGCGCCGGCACCGGCAGCCCCGTCAGCCGGCCGGCGTCTCGGTCGATGCTCGCCGCGCGCAGCGCGAGCCCAAAGTGGGTCTGGCTGAGCAGGTAGGCGAGTGCACCGGTGCCCAGTGTCGCGCAGCAGAACGCCACCAGGCCGGCGGCGAGCAGGTGCAACGGTCCGATCGTTATCACCGTGCTGGTGATGGCCGAGGGCACCACCCGATAGTCGTTGGCGAACAGGAGTGTGGCCAGAGAGTCGAGCGCCAGCCCGACACTGAAGGTTCCCGCCAGTGCTAGGTAACCAGGGTGGCCGAGCAGCAGGTTGAGCAGGCCGCGCTGCAACACGTAGCCGATCAGCGCGCCGATGAGCAGCGCGGCCAGCAGCCCTGCGGGGGCGTCGAGCGCTGCGGCCACCACCCAGGTCGCGTAGGCTCCGAGGACCATCAGCGCGCCCTGCGCGAGGTTGAGCACCCCGGTGAGCCGCCAGAGCGCGGTGAAGCCGGCGGCGGCCAGGCCGATCAGGCCGCCGCTCAGTGCACCGTTGGCCAGGGCGCTGCTCAAGGCGCCGCCTGCTACACGGGTCGCTCGGTGCGGTACCCGGTCATCGCTTGAGGTCGAGGAGCATCGTAGCCAGTGGATCCTCGTCGGCAGGCTGGTCCTGGATCAGCCCGGTGAGTCGTGTGCGTGAAGCTTCGATCATCTCGGCGGCGCGCTCGCGTGTGGTTTCGCGGTCGCCGGCCTCGATCGCATCGAGGAGCGCCTGGTGGTCGCAGCGGCCGCGCACCCCGTCGGCGGCCAGTGACGCGTCCACACGCGCGTAGGGCTCCATCAGGTTGACAACCTGCATCACGAGGCGTAGCGAGTGGCGCCGCCCCGCCAGCTCGAGCAGCCGACGGTGGAAGGCATAGTGCTCTGAGCACCAGCTGTCAACGTCGCCCTCCAGCGCCAGTTCGCTCAGCCGCTGCGCGTGGGCGCGCAGCTCAGCGAGCTGCTCGGCGCTGACCTTGCCGACGACAGAGGCGAGCAGCGGTGGCTCCAGCGCCATACGCAGCTCGAGCAGCTCCTCCAGCTCGTCGGGCCGCAGCTCGGCGACCACCGCGCCGATGCCCGGACGCATCACGATCAGGCCCTCGCCGGCGAGCGTGCGCAGAGCCTCGCGCAGCGGTATCCGACTGACCCCGAAGCGCGAAGCGAGCTCGTCCTGATTGAGCGTCTGGCCCGGAAGCAGCATGCGCTCCCGTACCGCCCGCCGCAACAGGCTCGCGAGCTGATCGGGTCTCAGGTTGGGAGCCACCGAACGAGTGTACCCGAGTGTAGACGAGATCTCACTTGCACACGCCATATTGGCATGTTACGGTGTATACACGCTCCAGACCGGAGGGCTCCGGGCGCTCACGGCCGCTTGCACGGCCGGTGAGCGGGCGCTATAAGGTAAACGTAAGGAGAGGGACATGAAGGTACATCGAAGGCTTCTCGGCCTCGCTGGCGTCTGCGCGGCAACCGGTGGTGCGGTTGCTGTCCTCGCCACCGGGGCGCAGGCAGGTCACACGCGGGCCTCAGCTGCCGCCGCGCCCAAGCAGATCGTGGTCGGCACGCTCTATGCGTCCTCCGGCGCATACGCCGCCGACTCGCTGCCGCAGTACGACGGCGTCAAGTTCTGGGTCAACCAGATGAACAAGTCGGGCGGCGTCTACGTCGCGGCCTATCACAAGAAGATCCACGTCAAGCTGGTGGCCTACAACGACCAGAGCTCGCCGACCACGGCGGCGACCCTCTACAGCCAGCTGATCACCCAGAATCACGTCAACATCATGATCCCGGACTTCGGCTCGGTGCTGACCGCCCCGGCCGTGTCGATCGCCCAGGACCATCACCAGCTGCTGTTTGACGCGACCGCCAGCGGCACCGTGTTCTTCACGCCAAGCAACCCCTACATCGTCGGCTCCGGCATCCGCAACTCCGCCTTCTGGCCGCAGCCGCTGGTCCAGTTCCTGGTCGCCAAGCACATCAAGAAGATCGCCATCCTCTACGACGCCAACGACTTTGACGCGGCGCAGGCGGCGACACTCGACCACGGACTGAAGGCGCACGGGGTGACACCGGTCTACTACCAGTCGACGGCCACCACGACAACCACCTACGGCACGCTGATCGACTCGATCGCCGCCACCAACCCACAGGCCGTGATCGAGTTCGGCTACAACACCAACGACGTACCGTTCCTGAACACGATCCCCACCTCCGGGCACCGCTTCAACATGG
>JAJZID010000030.1 GCA_021810705.1 Actinomycetes bacterium | reverse complement strand
GCTTAGCGCCGGCGGATGCCGGCCGCCATCTGCACGCGCGCCGCAGCGATTGTGCAACGCTTCCACCATGGAACTTGGCCGCTACGGTGTCTGGGTGGGCCGCACGCTCGAGCCGCGCGACCACGGGCAGGCTGCCGCGCTGGCGGAGGAGCTCGGCTTTGGGACGCTGTGGCTCGGCAGCTCGCCGCGCCTCGAGTCGCTGCGGCCGATGCTCGAGGCGAGCCGAGAGATCGTCATCGCCACCGGGATCGTGAACGTCTGGCAGTACGAGCCGGAGGTGCTCGCGCGCGAGTTCGCCGAGCTGGAGCAGGATCACCCGGGCCGCCTGCTCGTGGGCATCGGAATCGGTCACCGGGAGGCAACGCAGGAGTACCAGCAGCCACTGGCGAAGATGCGCGCGTTTCTGGACGGGGTCGCCGCCGCGTCGACGCCGATCCCACGGGAGCGCATGGTGCTGGCTGCGCTGGGGCCGCGGATGCTCGAGCTGAGCGCGCAGCGCACGCTCGGCACCCACCCCTACTTCACGCCGCCTGCGCACACGCGGATGGCGCGCGAGCGCCTCGGGTCACGCGCGCTCATCGCCCCCGAGCAGGCGGTGGTGCTCGACGACGGCGACCATCAGGCGGCGCTTGCCAGCGCGCGGGAGTACGCCGCCTTCTACCTGCGCCTGAGCAACTACGCCAACAACCTCAGGCGCCTCGGCTACACCGATCAGGACCTGGCCGACGGGGGCAGCGCGAAGCTGGTCGGGGAACTCGTCCCGCAGGGGCCGCCAACGGTGCTGGCGGCAGCTGCCAGGGCGCACCTGGACGCCGGCGCTGATCACGTCTGCGTGCAGGTGGTGGGCGCCACGGGAGTACCCGAGCTGGCGTGGCGTGCTCTGGCTGCAGAGCTGCCTGTGACGAGCGCCTGAGCCGCGGCTGACGGCCGGGGTGCCACCTCAGGTGCAGCGCTTGCTGACCGGGATGTTCATGCTCGGGATCGGCGGCTCGACGCGCTGGCAGTAGGTGATCACGCCGCTCGCCGGGTCTGCGACCGCGTCAAACGGGTAGGTGACCACCTGCGAGGTGGCGGTCACCGTGCAGTGGAACACCAGCCTGCTGCCGGAGCCACCGGTCTGCGTGCAGGCGGAGCGGGTGACCGGCCCGTCGAAGACCCCCAGCGCGATCTCATGGTTCATGTAGTGCAGCACCGCCGCATGCACGCCCGCGATCGCTGTCTGGCCAGCCCTGATCCTGCTCTCGTGCGGCGCCTGCTGCTGTTTGACGATCACCGTCCCCTGCTGGTCCTGGGCGGCGACCGCGCTCGGCTTGGTCACGTTGGCGATCTGCGGCACGTCGTAGGTCTGGTGGTTCACGTACCAGATGAGGCCGCCCACCACGACGCCCGCCACCGCGAACGGCAGCGCCCACTGCAGCCAAGGCGGCAGCCGGCGGTAGGGGCTGCGCCGCCGCGACCGCCCAGCGTTTGGCGGGTTCACAACTCGCACACACCCAGACTACCGCTGTGCTGGCAGACTCACGCCGATGGAGCTCTCTGTCTTCTTCGCCGGCACCGGCGGCTCGCTGCCAACCCAGCGCCGTGGCCTGCCGAGCCTGCTGGTCCGCCGCGGCGGTGAAACGCTGCTGGTCGATTGCGGTGAAGGCACCCAGCGCCAGCTCCTGCGCTCGATCGGCCTGACCGACGTTGACGAGGTGCTGATCACACACCTGCACGCCGACCATTGGCTGGGCCTGCCGGGCCTGCTGAAGACCTTTGACATGCGCGACCGCACCCGGCCGCTGGCCATTCACGGGCCGCGCGGCCTGCAGGACCTGGTGACGAACCTGATGCGCTATGCGGGCCAGACAACCTACGGGCTGCACGTGATCGAGCTCACTGACGGCGAGATCCTCGAGCGTGACGGGTATGAGATCGAGGCGGTCGCGGTCGCGCACCGCGGTCCGGCGCTCGGTTACGTCCTGCACGAGCACGACCGTCCCGGCGTCTTTGACCCGGAGAAGGCGCGTCAGGCCGGCCTGCAGGAAGGGCCTGACTTCGGCCGCGTTCAGCGCGGCGAGACCGTCGCGGGGGTCACGCCGGAGATGGTGATGGGGCCGCCGCGGCTGGGGCGCAAGCTGGCGATCTCCGGGGACACGCGTCCGTGCGCGGCGTTGGCGGAGGCTGCGCACGGAAGCGATCTGCTGATCCACGAAGCGACGTTCGCGATCGAGGATGCCGAGCGCGCCTACCAGACCGGCCATTCGACGGCCACGCAGGCGGCTGGCATCGCCCGCGACGCGGATGTCCGGATGCTCGCGCTCAACCACATCTCGATCCGCTATCCCGCAGCGCTGATCCGCGACCAGGCGCGCGAGATCTTCGCCAACACCGTGGTCCCACGCGACTTCGACACGATCGACATTCCCTTCCCGGAGCGTGGCGCGCCGCGCCTGCTGCGCTGGTCAGAGCGTGACAGTGCTGCCGCCGGCCCGCTGGCCGGCGGCAGCGGCCGGGCGGTGGCGGCCACCGCCCCGCCCGCCGACGCGCCTGATACTGTGGCCTGACTGTCCCTTTAACCCGGTCCCGCGAGGCCAGGAAGGACGTATCGATGGACCATCAAACGGTCGTGCTCGACCGCGACGACATGCGCCGCACGCTCGTGCGGATCGCGCACGAGATCGTCGAGAAGAACGCTTCGGCCGGCGCGGAGGCGCCGCTTGCGATCGTCGGTGTACATCGCCGCGGCGCGGTGCTCGGTGCGCGGCTGGCCCCGATCGTTGCCGAGCTGGCCGGAGTGGAGGTGCCGCTCGGCAGCGTTGACATCAGCTTCTACCGTGACGACCTCGGTCGCCGCGAACCCGAGGCACCGGCCGCCCCGGTGGTGCACGCGACCGCGCTCGACTTCCCCGTCGATGGACGCGCGATCGTGATCGTGGACGATGTGCTCTACACGGGACGCACCGTGCGTGCCGCGATCGAAGCGGTGTTCGACTACGGGCGTCCGGCCCGGGTGCAGCTGGCGGTGCTGGCCGACCGTGGCCATCGCGAGCTGCCGATCCGGCCCGACTACGTCGGCAAGAACCTGCCGACCTCGCGCGGGCAGCGCGTGAACGTACATGTCGTCGAGATCGACGGCGAGGACTCGGTGACGATCACCGAAGGAGGCAGAGCATGAGGGGCCATCTGTTGTCGATCGACGACCTCGACCGGGCCGGAATCGAGCGGATCCTCGACCGCGCGAGGTCATTTGCGGAGGTTGCGGGCCGCGAGATCAAGAAGGTGCCGGCGCTCAAGGGCCGCACGGTTGTGAACCTGTTCTACGAGGCCTCGACCCGGACAAGCTCGTCGTTTGAGCTCGCGGCCAAACGGCTGAGCGCCGACGTGGTGAGCGTCCGCAGCGTCGGCTCAAGCGTCGAGAAGGGCGAGTCGCTCAAGGACACGGTGCAGACGCTGAGCGCCTATGACCCGGCGGCGATCGTGATCCGCGCGCCCTTTGCGGGCGCAGCCCAGCAGGTGGCCGGCTGGACCGACGCCTGTGTGATAAACGCCGGTGACGGCAAGCACGAGCACCCCACACAGGCGCTGCTTGACGTGTTCACGCTGAGACAGAGGCTCGGCTCGCTGGACGGGCTCGAGATCTGGATCGTCGGCGATGTGCTGCACTCGCGCGTGGCGCGATCGAACATCCTGGCATTTCGCAGGATGGGCGCCAACGTCACCGTCTGCGGGCCACCGACCCTGATTCCGCGTCAGATCGAGGCGCTCGGTTGCGAGCACCGCACGACGCTCGATCGACTCCAGGAGGCGGATGTGGTCTACGTCCTGCGGATGCAGCACGAGCGGATGCGCGAGTCCTACGTGCCGAGTCTGCGCGAGTACGCCCAGCGCTATCAGATCAACCTTGAACGTCTGCGTGAGGGCCAGCTGCTGATGCACCCCGGGCCCGTCAATCGCGGTGTCGAGTGCAGCGGGGCGGCGATTGACTGCGCGGCGTCGCTGATCGGCCAGCAGGTGAAGTCGGGTGTGGCGGTGCGCATGGCGGTGCTCTACGAGCTGCTCGTCGGCGCGCCCGCGCTACAGGCGGTGGCGTGAGCATGGCCACCGAGCCGCTGCTTTCAAGAAGCGCCCTGCCGGCTGAGATCCTGATCAGGCAGGCCCACGTGCTCGATCCGCGCTGCGGGCTCGACGCGCCCCTTGACGTGCTGATCCGCGGCGGCCTGATCGCCGAGCTGGGAGAGCCTGGGGCGACACGGCCGCCCAGCGGGGCGGCCGTGATCGAGGCGGCCGGCAAGCACCTCTTCCCAGCCTTCTCCGACCCGCATGTGCACCTGCGCACGCCCGGACAGGAGTACAAGGAGACGATCGCGACGGGGACCGACGCGGCTGCGGCCGGCGGCTTCTGTCAGCTGATCGCGATGCCAAACACCTCCCCGACGGTGGACCAGGTGAGTGTGCTCGAGGCTCTGCGCGCCCGCGCACGGCAACAGGCGTCGGTGCCGACCGGCTTTCTGGCGGCGATCACGGTCGGGCTTGGGGGCGAGGAGCTCACCGAGATGGCGGCGCTGCGCGACGCCGGTGCGCTCGGCTTCACCGACGACGGCCGGCCGGTCGTCGGCGCCGGGATGCTGCGCAAGGCGCTCCAGTACCAGCGGCTGGCCGGTGGCGTGGTCGCGCTGCACGAGGAGGACCCGTCGCTTTCAGCCGACGGGGTGATGCACGAGGGCGCGGTCTCAGCCAGGCTGGGCGTGACCGGCATCCCGTCGATCAGTGAGTCGACGATGATCGACCGCGATGCGGCGATTGCCAGATACGAGGATGCGCGCGTGCACTTCCAGCATCTCAGTGCCGTGCAGTCGGTCGAGGCGCTCTCCTTCTGGCGCAGCGCCGGAGCACGGGTCAGTGGTGAGGTGACGCCCCACCATCTCACCCTGACCGACGAGGAGCTGCTCGGCCTGGATGCGAACTTCAAGATGAACCCGCCGCTGCGCAGCGAGGCTGACCGCAGGGCGTTGATCGATGCCCTGCGCAGCGGCGTGATCGAGTGCATCGCCACAGACCACGCGCCGCACGCGCGCCACGAGAAGGAGATGCCCTTCGAGCAGGCGCCGATGGGGACCACGGGGCTTGAGACCGCGTTTGCCGCGCTCTACACGGAGCTGGTGCGGCCCGGGCTGCTGACGCTGCCCGTGCTGATCGAGCGGATGACCGCCGGCGGGTCACTGTATGGCCTCAGGCTGCCAAGGGTGGCCGTCGGCGAACAGGCGAACGTCGTGCTGGTCGACCTCGAGCAGGACTGGCGCGTGGGGGAGAGCGGCTACCGCAGCCGTTCGGGAAACTGCTGCTTTGAAGGCCGCAGGCTGGATGGCGTGGTGGAGCTGACAGTGGCCGCCGGCAGCGTCGCCTTCGCCGCGCCCGGGGTTCTCAGGACGACACTGGAGGAGGTCTCATGAGCGGCGAGGCATACGTGCTGCTGGAGGATGGTGCCCGCTTCGACGGGACGGCCTGCGGTGCCGACACACACGCGGTGGGGGAGGTTGTGTTCACGACATCGATGTCCGGCTATCAGGAGGCGATGACCGACCCGTCCTATGCCGGCCAGCTGATCGCCTTCACCTACCCGCAGATGGGTAACTACGGCGTCAGCGCGCGGGCGATGGAGTCAGACCGTGCGCACGCTCGTGCTGCGATCATGCGTGCGGCCGTCGATTACGACGACGCTCCCGACGCCGAGGGCGGCTGGCTGACCTGGCTTGCGGCGCAGGGCGTTGCCGCGATCACCGACCTCGACACGCGTGCGCTGGTGCGTCACATCCGTGACGCCGGCGCGATGCGCGGCGGCGTCTTTCCCGCAACCGTGGCCGAGGCCGACGCTCACGCGCTGCTCGAACGCGAGCCGCCGATGGCGGGACGCGACCTTGCGCGCGAGGTGACACCGCCGGCGCCGCGGCAGGTGGAGGCCAGTGGGAGTGATACGAGAGTGCGCGTCGCGATGATCGACACGGGGGTGAAGCGCTCGATCGTCGAGCAGCTGACCAAGCGGGGCGTCGAGCTGACCCTCTACCCGTGCACGGTCAGCGCCACGACGCTGCTCGCCTCAGACCCTGACGCGATCTTTCTGGCCAACGGCCCTGGTGACCCGGCGGCGCTCGGCTACGTGGTCGACACGGTGCGTGGGCTCGTCGGGCGCAAACCGGTCTACGGGATCTGCCTCGGTCACCAGCTGCTCTGCCGGGCGCTCGGCCTGGAGACCTACAAGCTGCCGTTCGGCCATCATGGCGCCAACCACCCGGTCAAGGACCTGGCGACGGGACGCACCGAGATCACCAGCCAGAACCATGGCTTCGCGGTGCTCGGGCCAGATGGGCAGGGGCGCATCGAGGGCGACCAGCCGGTGCGCTGGGAGACCGACTTCGGCGCCGCGGCGCTCAGCCACGTGAACCTCTACGACCGCACCGTGGAGGGGCTCGCGCTGCTGGACGTGCAGGGCGCGACGATTCAGTACCACCCCGAGGCCGGTCCCGGCCCGCACGACTCTCTCTACCTGTTCGACCGCTTTGTCGACGAGATCCGGAGCAGCCGCTGATGCCACGACGCGATGACCTTCACAAGATCCTGCTGATCGGCTCGGGGCCGATCGTGATCGGGCAGGCGGCCGAGTTCGACTATTCAGGCACGCAGGCGGCTCGCGTGCTCATGCAGGAGGGCTACGAGGTCGTACTCGTGAACTCAAACCCGGCCACGATCATGACCGATCCGGAGGTGGCGACCACCACCTACGTGGAGCCGCTCGACCCGCGGACCGTGACCCGGATCATCGAGCGCGAGCGCCCAGACGCTCTGGTTGCGACGCTCGGGGGGCAGACGGCGCTCAACCTCGCCAAGCGGCTGCATGAGGACGGTGTGCTCGAACGCTTCGGCGTGGAGTTGATCGGGGCCAAGATCGACGCGATCGAGCGCGGCGAGGACCGGGACCTGTTCCGTGCGACGATGCAGGCGGCGGGCCTGCGTGTACCACGCTCGGCGATCGCGCACACGCTCGCGGAGGCCCGCGCCGCGGTGGCCGAGATCGGCTTGCCCGTGATCATCCGCCCGGCCTTCACGCTCGGTGGCGCCGGCGGCGGGGTGCTGCGCGACATGGCCCAGTTCGACGCGGTCATCGGCCGCGGGCTCGAGGCCTCGCCGATCAGCCAGATCCTTACTGAAGAGTCGGTGGTCGGCTGGGGCGAGTTCGAGCTGGAGGTGATGCGCGACTCGACCGACAACGTGGTGATCGTCTGCGCGATCGAGAACATCGATCCGATGGGCGTGCACACCGGTGACAGCGTCTGCGTGGCCCCGCAGCAGACGCTGCCAGACCACCTCTACCAGCGCCTGCGCGACCAGGCGATCACGGTGATCCGGGCGATCGGCGTGGAGACCGGCGGGTCGAACGTTCAGTTCGCGGTCAACCCCGCCACGGAGGAGATCATGGTGATCGAGATGAACCCGCGTGTCTCGCGCTCGAGCGCACTGGCCTCCAAGGCGACCGGCTTTCCGATCGCGAAGATCGCCGCACGGCTGGCGGTCGGTTACACGCTGCAGGAGATCACCAACGACATCACCCGCGCCACGCCCGCCAGCTTCGAGCCGGCGATCGATTACTGCGTGGTGAAGTGGCCGCGCTTCGCGTTCGAGAAGTTCCCGGGCGCTGAGCAGGAGCTGACGACCCACATGAAGTCGGTCGGTGAGGCGATGGCGATCGGGCGCACGTTCCGCCAGGCCTTCGCCAAGGCGCTGCGCTCGCGTGAGCTGGACGCCCCGGTCAGCTTTCCGAGCGACGACGAGCAGCTGCTCAAGCTGGTGGCGGCGCCCGGCGCCGAGCGCTTCGATCACCTGTTGGAGGCGCTGCGCCGCGGCCACGGCGTGAAGGCGATCGAGGCGCTGACGCAGATCAACCCCTGGTTCCTGCGCGAGCTTGCGGCTCTGGTCCGTGATCCGGATGCGGTCTTTTCCGGCGAGCGCACGTTCAAGTCGGTGGACACCTGTGCCGCCGAGTTTGCCGCTCAGACCCCGTACTTCTATTCCGCCTGGGAGCGGCCGCGGCCGGTCGGCCCAGACGGCAGACCGCGTGCCGCCGGTGAGGTCACACGCGGGTCACGGCCGAGCGTGGTGATCCTCGGGTCGGGACCCAACCGCATCGGCCAGGGGATCGAGTTTGACTACTGCTGCGTGCACGCCGCCCAGACCGTGCGGGAGTCAGGTCGTGACGCCGTCATGATCAACTGCAACCCCGAGACCGTTTCGACCGACTACGACACCTCAGACCGGCTGTACTTCGAGCCGCTCACGCTCCCGGACGTGCTTGGCGTATGCGAGATCGAGCGGCCCGAGGGAGTGATCCTGCAGTTCGGCGGCCAGACGCCGCTCAAGCTGGCGGCCGGACTGCGCGACGCCGGGATCCCGATACTCGGGACCACGACCGATGCGATCGACCTGGCCGAGGATCGCGCGCGCTTTGGACCGCTGCTTGACGAGCTCGGCTACAGGGCGCCGCCCTACGCCGCGGTGGCAACTCCCTCCGAGGCGCTCGAGCGCGCCCCGGAGGTCGGCTTTCCGTTGCTCGTGAGGCCAAGCTACGTGCTCGGCGGGCGCGCCATGGAGATCGTCTACAGCGTCGATGGCCTGCGCGACTACCTGCGCCGCGTGGGTGTGATCGGCGCGGCCGGGGCTGGTGGCGGCCCGCGGATCTACCTGGACCGCTTCCTGGAGGACTCCGTGGAGGTGGACGTCGACGCGCTCTGCGACGGCGAGCGGGTGTGGATCGCCGGGATCATGCAGCATGTGGAGGAGGCCGGTATCCACTCCGGCGACTCGGCCTGCGTGCTGCCGCCGCACTCGCTGGGTGACGAGATGCTCGAGCAGATCCGCGAGCAGGCAGCGGGGATCGCCATGGCGCTTGGCGTGGTCGGCCTGCTGAACGTCCAGTTCGCGATCCACGCCGGGTCCGGCCTGCACGTGATTGAGGCCAACCCGCGTGCTTCGCGCACCGTGCCGTTCGTCTCAAAGGCCATCGGGCTGCCCGTCGCAAAGCTCGCCTGCCGGCTGATGCTCGGCACCAAGCTCGACGAGCTCGAGCTGCCCGACGAGCTGGCGAACGGGCACGTCTGCGTCAAGGAGGCGGTGCTGCCGTTCGATCGCTTCGCCGGCACGGACGCGCTGCTGGGTCCCGAGATGCGTTCCACCGGGGAGGTCATGGGCATCGCCCGGGACTTCCCGACGGCGTTCGCGAAGGCTCAGGCGGCGGCCGGTGCCAGGCTACCGAGGTCAGGCACGGTCTTCGTGTCGGTGGCGGACCGAGATAAGTCGGCGGCGACGGCGATCGCCACACAGATCCACGACATGGGCTTCAAGCTGCTGGCGACCAGCGGCACCGCCAAGGCGCTCGCACGGATGGGCATACCGGCCAGACAGGTCAACAAGCTGAGCGAGGGCTCGCCGCATGTGGTTGAGGCCATCGGTCGGGGCGAGGTGGACCTCGTCATCAACACGCCGGTGGGGACCGGCGCCCGCTCTGACGGTTACGAGATCAGGGCGGCGGCCGTGGCCCACCGGATTCCATGCATCACGACCATGTCCGGTGCGATCGCGGCGATCCGTGCGATCGCGGCCGCGACGCATGGCGAGCCCGACGTGATCTCGCTTCAGGAGCTCTACGCGCAGCCGCGGACGGGACTCTGAGCGCCTTGCCCGGTCTGACCGCCCGCCACCGGCCCTGTCGGCGAGCGTTCCAAGCGGCAGAGCGTGTGCTTGTCTGTGGGCGCCGAAAAACTACCTGCAAAGCACCTTGATTGTCGCAACCTTCCTCGATAATACTCAAGCTTAGGTTGAGGTTTAGACGAAATTGGCGCTGGGGGTGTGATCGGCGGCTCGCAAGATGTATAGTCGCCCGCCATGCCGCCGGTCAGTGATTCCCCAACCAAAGCCCTGGCTGCACCCGAGCGCTCGCTCGTGCAGCGGATGGAGGCGCTACAGCGCGCCAACGACATACGTAGCCGTCGGGCCCAGCTCAAACGCGATCTGAAGGCCGGTCGCCAGGCGATTCACGAGCTGCTCCTGGACCCGCCCGAATATCTCGAGACAGCGAAGGTGTTCGACCTGCTGCTGGCGGTCCCCAAGTACGGGCGCGTCAAGGTCAACAAGATCCTCTCGACCTGCCGGATCTCGCCCTCGAAGACGATCGGGGGCCTGTCTCAGCGGCAACGCACCGAGCTCGTCGAGCTCATGCGGCGCCGCTGAAGCGGCGCGCTGCACGTCCGCGGCTTGGGGGCCGGCAGGTGGCCAGGGTGTTCGTGATCACAGGCCCCTCGGGCGTTGGCAAGGGCACACTGATCCGCGCTCTGCTGGAGTGCGTGCCGGAGCTCGAGCTGTCGGTCTCGGCGACGACGCGCAGGCCGCGTCCGGGCGAGCGTGATGGCGTCTCCTACCACTTCCTGAGCCACGAGCAGTTCGACGAGCGCGTGGCCGCGGGCGATTTCGTCGAGTGGGCCGAGTACTCGGGCAACCGCTACGGGACCCTGCGCTCGGAGCTCGAGTCCAGGCTCGCGGCGGGCATCCCGGTCGTTCTGGAGATCGAGGTTCAGGGGGCCCGACAGGTGCGTGAGACGATGCCGGATGCCGTCCAGGTGTTCATCGCTCCGCCCTCGGTAGAGGCGCTCCGGGCACGCCTGCAGGGCCGTGGCACAGACACGCCCGAGCAGATCAGGGCGCGCCTGCTCACCGCGGAAGCGGAGATGGCAGCCCAGCGGGAGTTCGCACACGTGGTCGTCAACGACCGGCTTGAGCAGGCGCGCGAGCAGCTCGTTGGCATTGTGCAGGGGGAGCTCTCAGCGATCGGTTAGCCGTCCGGAGCGCGGCCCGCGTCCGCGGGACCGGTACTCTTTGCAAGCAACAGCCAATCTTCCCAAGGACACAGATCGTGATCTCTCCCCGCATTGACAAGCTGCTCGAGCACGTCGACTCTGACTACGCGAGCGTTGTGGTCGCCGCGCGCCGCGCGCGCCAGATCAACTCCTACTACCACAACCTCGGCGAGGGCACCTTCGACGAGTTCACCCCACCGATGGTCGAAACGCGCTCGAAGAACTATCTGACGATCGCACTCGAAGAGGTGGCCCAGGGCAAGCTCAAGTACCACTACCGGTAGGGTCTCGGCGCTGACGGTACCCGCTCACCAACGCTCGATCGGAGGTTGAGAATTAGGCTCCTGGTCGGTGTCTGTGGTGGCATCGCGGCCTACAAGGCGCTTGAGACCGCGAGGTTGGCGGTCCGTGCCGGTCACGCGGTCAGGGTGATCCAGACACGCAACAGCCTGCGCTTCGTCGGCAAGGCGTCGTTTGCGGCGATCACCGGCGCGCCCGTGCTGAGCTCCGAGTTCGAGGCAGATCCGGCGCGGGGCGCATACCCCGGCGATGACGTGCCCGCGCACGCGCCGATCAGCCACCTTGCGCTGGTCCAGCACGCCGATGCGTATCTGATCGCGCCGGCTAGTGCCGACACGATCGCCAAGCTCGCGGCCGGCCTGGCCGACAATCTCCTGACGAGTGCGGCGCTGGCGGCGAGCTGCCCGGTGATCGTGGCGCCGGCGATGAACGAGGCGATGTACCTGAACGCGGCCACGCAGGCGAACCTGGAGACCCTCAGGCAGCGTGGGCTGATCGTGCTGGCGCCCGGTGAGGGTGAGCTCGCATCGCGTGGTGAGCACGGGGTCGGCCGGCTGCCGGAGCCGGCCGCGCTGCTTGCCGCGGTAGAGGCGGCCGCGGGCGCGCAGGCAGCGCCTCGCGGGCGTGGGTCGGAGCGCCGTGCCCGCGGCACGCTGGCTGGCCGGCGCGTGCTGGTAACCGCCGGCGGCACGCGCGAGCCGATCGACAGCGTTCGCTACATCGGCAACCGCTCCTCGGGGCGGATGGGCCTGGCGCTCGCGGCCGCCGCCAGCGCACGCGGAGCAGCCGTGACCTGCGTGCTGGCCAACGTCGGGCTCGAGCCACCGCCCGCCGCACGGGTGCGGCGCGTGCAGACCGCCGCCGAGCTTACGGCCGCCTGTCTGGAGGAGTTCCCGGCACACGATCTGCTGTTCATGGCGGCGGCGGTCGCCGACTTCAGGCCGGTCGCCGCCGCCACCGGCAAGCTCACCAAGACGGGTCCTGAGGCGCCGCGCCGGATCGAGCTCGAAGCGACCGAGGATGTCCTCGCGGCATTGAGCTCGCTGCGCGCGCCCGGTCAGGTGCTGGTGGGCTTCGCGGCTGAGCACGGCGCGGGCGGGCTGGAACGGGCGCGCGTCAAGCTCCAGCGCAAGCAGCTTGACGCGATCATCGTCAATGACGTCGCGCGCGAGGACATCGGCTTTGACTCCGAATACAACGAGGCAACGCTGATCACGCGTGCGGGCGGCGACGTGCCGCTGCCGCGCATGGCCAAGCGCGAGCTGGCCGAGCTGATCCTCGACCGGGTGCAGCAGCTGCCCGCGGCGGTCGAGCTTGCTGCGGACCCGCTTCACGCGGGCGTCGGCGTGGGTGCGGGAGGCTGACGGTGGAGGACGTCTACGAGCTCTTCACGCGCGGCTCCGCGCTGCTGGCGGCCGGTCACTTCCACCAGGCCACCGTCCCGCTCGAGCGCGCGCGCAGGCTCTCGCCCGAGAGCGCGTCGATCCGAGAGGCGCTCGGCCGCGCCCTGTTTCAGGCCCAGCGCTACAGCGAGGCCGCCGACGAGTTCGGCGCGCTCGTCGAGCGTTCACCGACCAACGACTTTGCGCTGTTCTGTCTCGGACGCAGCCTGCAGATGCTCGGCCGCCACGCGGAGGCACGGCGTCCGCTTGCGCTGGCGGCCTGCCTGCAGCCCGAGCGGCGCGACTACCGCACCTACCGCGATCTCGCGCGCAGCGCCGCGGCGCGCGCAGCGCCGAGCGCTGGCGGCGGCGAACAGGCTGCCGGCTAGGTGCTCTGGGAGAGCGCCGCGGATGGTGCGCGGTGCTACGCTTGCGCGCACAGCTTCTTCAGGCCGGAGCGAAACCGGCGGAAGGTCAAGAAGTGGGCGCTCGCCCGCTTTTTTTATGACCTGGTGACAAAAACGAACGCGTGAAATCAAGTGCAATCTGAGATCGAAACCCGACTGGCGGCAGGCGCGCCTGACATCGAGGTGCTGCTCGTCGAGTGCAGCGGTGACACACTGAGAGTCTTCATCGACCATCCTCAGGGGGTCACCCTCGCGCACTGCGAGCAGGTCACCAAGCTGCTCAGCGAATATCGCGAGAGTTACACCGTCGAAGTTTCGTCTCCGGGCGAGGATCGCCCCCTTACCAAGCCGCAACACTTCCGCCGCTTTCTGGGTCATCGTGCGCGCCTGCGCCTGCGCACGCAACACGATGGCCACAAGAGCCTCACAGGCGAGCTCGTCGGGGCGTCTGAGGACGAGGTGACGATCGCCGCCGGTGACGCCGTCGTCGCCGTTCCCTACGAGCAGATCACACGCTCAAACCTGGTACCTGGTGACTAAAGAGGACCCCAATGTCAAAAGAGATCCTTGATGCCGTACGCGGTCTGGCCGCTGAGAAGAACATTTCTGCCGAGAAGCTCATGGAGGCGCTCGAGGACGCGCTGCTGTCCGCCTACAAGAAGACCCCGGGCTCGGCGCCGTATGCGCGCGTGGAGATGGACCGCG
>JAJZID010000029.1 GCA_021810705.1 Actinomycetes bacterium | reverse complement strand
GCCGCACCTGGCCTACGGCACGGTGGAGGTGCGGATCTGCGACACGCAGGTCACGGCCGGCGAATCGGCGGCGCTCTCCGCGCTGATCCTCGCCTGCGTCGCGCAGGCGGCGCGCGACGTCGACGAGGGTCGCCCACACCGTGACCTGCCGCCGCGTTTGATCGAGGAGAACATGTGGCGGGCAATCCGGCACGGGCTCGACGGTGAGCTACTCGACCTGGAACGGGCGAGCGCGTATCCGGCGCGTGCGGCGATTGACCGGTTGCTCGCTTGGACCGAGCCGGTGCGCGCGGAGCTCGACCTCACGGTTGAACTGCCAACGGCCAACGGCGCCCAGCGCCAGCGTGCGCTGCTGGCTGGGGGCGCGACACTCGAGGAGGCGTTCGCAGCGGCGGTTGCGGAGACGGAGCGTACCTATGCTGGAAGCGCTCAAAACACCCTGGAGGTGAAGTGATGGCAGCACCGGCACCGGACCCCGGCGAGCTCTCCGAAGAGCAGCTGCGGGCGGCATACGAACAGGAGATCAAGCGCGTACGCGTCGAGCACGTGCTGCTCGAGAATGTTGTGACGCTGATCAACCTCGCGATGCGTCGAACCGGGCTCATGCCCGGCACTGAGGACGAGCGAGACCCCGGTCAGGTGCAGCTCGCGGTCGATTCGGTCACGGCGCTGATGCCGCAGATCGAGCGGGTTGCGCCGGACGAGCTGCCAGCCATTCGCGATGCTGTCGCTCAGCTGCAGCTCGCCTTCGTCCAGGCGCACGGAAGCGCTGCGACGCCCGCCGCGACCGAGCAGCATCCAGCGGATCCCACCGGGCCTGCACAGCGCAGCGGGCGGCTGTGGGTGCCCGGCCAGTGATCGGCGGTACATTTCAGCCATGTTCATCCTGATCGTCGGATGTGGCCGTGTCGGCTCGGCAGTCGCCAAGCGCGCGCTTGACGCAGGCCACGAGGTGTCGGTCATGGACGTCGACCCGCTCTCGCATGTCCGTCTCGACATCGACGAGACCTCCAGCTGGGAGGACTCCGGCGGGCGGTTCACGGTCGGCACGGCGCTCGAGGTGGACGGTCTGGTGGCGGCCGGGATCGAGCAGGCGGACGTGTTCATGGCGGCGACCAGTGGTGACAACACCAACCTGGTGATCTCGCAGATCGCACAGCGGCGCTTCCGGGTGCCGCGCGTGGTGGTGCGTGTCTCGGATCCAGGCCGCGCCGCCTGGTATGCCGAACAGGGTCTGCAGACAATCTGCCCGACGCAGGTCGCCATCGACCAGGCCGAGCGAGCGCTGCTCACGGTCTAGGGCAGCTGGAAGCCGACACCCATGTACGTGATCATTGCCGGCGCCGGGAAGGTGGGGTGGAACCTTGCGCGTGAGCTGATCGACAAGGACCGCGAGGTCACCCTGATCGAACGCAACCACGACCGGTTTCGGGTTGTCGAGCAGGAGCTCGAGCACGTCGTGCAGTACGGCGATGCGACCGAACTGTGGGTGCTTGAACGGGCTGGCATCCAGCGTGCCGACCTGGTGATTGCCGTTACCGGAGATGACGAGGACAACATCCTGATCTGCCAGGTGGCAAAGGAGAAGTACGGCGTGCAGCGGATCGTTGCGCGCGTCAACAATCCGCGCAACCATCAGCATTTCAAGATGCTGGGGATCCAGCCCGCGGTGTCGGCGACGCAGCTGATCATGCGCCTGATCGAGCACGAGGTTCCCGAGCACGGGCTGGTGCAGCTGCTCGCGCTGGAGGAGGAGCACCTCGAGATCATCGAGCTGGAGGTGCTGGATGGCTCCCCAGCGGCGGGAAAGCAGATCGAACAGATCCAGCTGCCCAAGGGCTCGCTTGTGATTTCCGTGCTGCGTTCCGGCCGTGGCTTCGTGCCGACCCCCAGCGACACGGTCGCAGTGGGCGACCAGGTGCTGCTGATCCTTGACCCCGGGCTCGAGAGCCAGATCACGCCGCTGTTCGCGCCAGCCACCGTGGCTGACTGATCCAGTGGTGCCGCATGCGCGTACTGGGTTGCAATGTTCGGCAACCGGCGCAGCCTCAGGGAGCTAGCTGACGATGATCTGATGGCGCGGGTACGCGAGGGTGACGCCCGCGCCTTCGAGGTGTTGTTCGACCGTCATGGCGGCCCCGCGTTCTCGCTCGCCTTTCGCATGTGTGGCTCACGCGCGCGGGCTGAGGACGTCGTCCAGGAGGCGTTCCTGTCGCTGTGGCGTGCGGGCGGGCGTTATGACCCATCCCGTGGCAGCGTTCGTAGCTGGGTGCTGAGCACTGTCCACAACCGCGCGATTGACTCGTTCCGCCGGCAGTCGGCGCGCCCAGCTGGGTCGCTGGAGGAGTCGGGCGCGGCCGAGCGGCTTGCGGCATCTGAGTTGACGGAGGTCGAGGTCGAACGGCGCAGCGAGGCCGATCAGCTGCGCCAGGCGCTTGCGAAGCTCCCCGACGAACAGCGAAAGGTGATCGAGCTCGCCTACTTTGGGGGCTTCACGCATCAGCAGATCGCCGCGATGCTGGAGCTGCCGGAGGGCACGGTGAAAGGGCGCATGCGACTTGGCCTGGGCAAGCTGCGTGTGACGCTGACGGAAGTGGGGGTCGTACCATGAGCGCTGGAGAGCAGATGTCGGATCGGCACGATTGTGGCGGTGATGCCGCGGCCTACGCGCTCGGTGCGCTTGAGCCAGGCGAAGCCGAGGCCTTCCGTGAGCACCTGCGTGAGTGTGCGGTCTGCCGCGACGAGCTGCAGGCGTTCACCGCCGTGGCACGTGAACTGCCGCTCGCTGCTCGCCAATACCGGGCGCCCGCGGGTCTGCGCCGGCGGCTGCTGGCGCAGGTGCGAGAGGAGCGGGCCGCCACCGCGCCCGCTCGTGCCGGGCGCACAGCAAGGCGCCCGGCACGCGGACTGCTCGCGGCAGCCGGTTCTCTGGCCGTCGCTGCTGCTGCCGTGGTTGTGCTGGAGCTGAGTTCAGGGCTGGGCTCCACCGTGTTTCAGGCGCAGGTACGGGGAGTCGGCGGCAGCGCGCAGGTGCGGGTCACCCAGGGTCGTGCCGAACTGGTCGTCAGGCACCTGAGTGCGCCCGGCCGCAACAAGGTCTATGAGGTCTGGCTTCAGTCTGGGACCGCGGCACCGCGGCCGGCGAGCGTGCTATTCGGCGTGGGGCCATCAGGTGATGCTCAGGTTGGCATCCCTGGGGAGATCGGTCATGTCAGCGCCGTGCTCGTGACGCGCGAGCCGCTGGGGGGAACCTCAGTCCCCACTGCGGTGCCCGTGATCGTCGCTCGGCTAGATAAGGCCGACGATTGAGCTGCGGCGGTAGGCGAAGATCCGCTCCACGTCGCGGCGCACGAAGAGCGCTTGGGCGAGGGCACCGAGTCGGCCGAATGGCAGCTCGTAGCGCACCTCGTCGCGGATGATCGTCTGGTCACCGTCGGCTTCGAAGCTGTGGGTGTGAACCCACAGCTTGTAGGGGCCGATCAGCTGGCGGTCAACAAACATGCGCTGGGGCTCGAAGGATTCAATCTGCGAGACCCAGATCAACGGTACGCCGTGCAGCCGCAGCCGATAGGGGATGACCGTGCCGGTCTTGACCTCCGCCGGCTCGGCCCCGAGGATCGAGAACGACAGCCAAGGTGGCGTGATGCGCTCAAGGTTTGCGGCTCGCGAGAAGAAGTCGAACACGACAGGCAGAGGCTGGTCGATTCGCTGCTCGCCGCGAAAGACCTGCTCGCCGGTGGGCGCAAAGGAGCTCATCACTGGCTCAGCACTCGCTTGAGCGCAGGGCCGATCTCGGGCTCGGCGAAGTGGAAGCCAAGGTCGGTGAGGCGGCGCGGCACAGCCCTTTGGCCGGTGGTGACGATCACCGACATCTCGCCATAGAGCAGCTTCAGAGCGAGGGATGGGACCGGCATCACGGCTGGACGGTGAAGAGCGCGGCCCAGCGCTCGGGAGAACTCGGCGTTCTCGACAGGGTGCGGCGCTGTCAAGTTCAGCGCGCCGGTCGCGCCGCCGTCATCGATGCAGTGCACCATGGCCGCCGCCACATCGTCGATGTGCACCCAGGG
The DNA here is from genome assembly GCA_021810705.1 of Actinomycetes bacterium. GTDB lineage: Bacteria > Actinomycetota > Thermoleophilia > Solirubrobacterales > Solirubrobacteraceae > Palsa-465. Next base: position 9,875 of record JAJZID010000029.1, on the reverse strand, counting down.
TACGTATTGACGGCCGCTGGCGACCGGTCCTCCGATCCCGGCGCGGAAGAACGGCAGCATCTTGGCCAGCGCGCCACCGCTCTTCGACAGCACGACTCCGGTACGCATCACCGCCACGCGGCAATACTGCTCGGCTCGCAGCGCCTCCTGCTCCCAATCTCGCACCACCATGGCCAGGAAGTCCTCGCCCGGGGTTGCCTGCTCATCGAGTTCCTCGGCACCGCGCGGACCGTAGTAGCCGGTGGCCGACTGAGAGATCAGTACAGCCGGACGACGATCCTCGGGCAGCTTGGCGATGGTCTCCGTGAGCATCCGGGTGGAGAGCACGCGGGAGTCACGGATCGACTGCTTCACGGGTTCGGTCCAGCGCTGCGAGATCGGTTCGCCAAGCAGGTGGATGATCGCCTGGGCGCCGTCGAGTGCTTCGGCAGGTGCCATCTGCGCCTGTGGTTCACGCCAGGCCTGCACCTCGACGCCCTGCGGCAGGCGGGAGGCCGCGCTGGCGGGGTTACGGGACAGAGCCACGGGCTGATCGCCCCGCTCCAGCAGGTGCTTGCAGACCGCATTTCCGATCGTGCCGGTCGCGCCGGTGACAACTATCTTCGCCATGTCGATGTAATCTTATACATGTTGTCCAGGTTTGAACTAAGCATCGGTGAAATCGTCGAGCGCACGGGCGTGAGCGAGCCCACGCTGCGAGTGTGGGAGAGACGCTACGGCTTCCCGACGCCGCACCGCACCGCCAGCGGCCACCGTCGCTATTCAACGGCCCAGGCCGATGCCGTTTCGCGCGTGCGGGCGCTGCGAGACTCAGGCATGACGATCTCTGCGGCGATTGCGCGCGTCGAGCGGCCGCCGGCCGCAGACAGCGTGTCGCTGTTCGCGGCGCTTCGCGAGCTTGAGGGCGAACGGGCCGCGCGGGCGGTGCGCAAGCCGGCTCTGATCGCGTTCAGCCACGCGATCGAAGATGAGGCTCTGGCCTGCGCCCAGACACGGCTTGCCCTGGGGTGCTTCCAGCGGGAGGGTTTTTACCGCACTTCGCAGGCGCGCTGGCGCGAGCTCGCCTCCACGGCACCGGTGGCCGCCGTGCTCGCGGACTTCGAGCGGCTGCGCACGGACGATGCTCACCCTGTCGAGGTCCCGTTCGGCCAGAACGCGCAGCTCACCCGTGAGTGGGCGATCGTGCTGCACGGCGGACGCTGCTCGGTGTGCATGGTTGCCCGTGAGCTGGCATCCTCGAACGTTGGTGCCTCAAGCCGCGAGCGCAGCTTCGAAGTCCTCTGGAGCGTCGACCCTGACGCGGTGGACGCGGTCGCTCGCGCCGGCCTGTCGGTGATGGCCGACCGGCTCCCCGACATCGTTGCTCGCGCCGAGGAGGAACTCGCGGCCGGCTCCGTCGCGACCCCAGCTGAGCTCATGCGGCTAGCCACCGCGATCACCGACAGGACGCTGGCGGGCCTCACATGATCCGTGGACGCACCGGTTTGCGTAGGAGGAGACGATGAGAATCGCCGTCATCGGTACGGGCATATCAGGGCTGACCGCCGCATACCTTCTGCAGCGCAGCCACGATGTCACCGTCTTCGAGTCCGCAGCCCGGATTGGCGGGCACACCCACACGGTCGGCTTCAACGATGGCGCGCGTGACGTCCAGCTGGACACCGGCTTCATAGTCTTCAACGACCGCAACTACCCGAACTTCGAGCGCCTGATGAGGCGCATCGGGGTGGCCTGGCAGCCATCGGACATGAGTTTCAGTGTCAGTGACGGCCATGACTTCGAGTACGCGAGCACCTCGCTGGCGGGGGTCTTTGCCAACCCACGGCACCTGCTGAGTCCGGCCTTTCTGCGGATGCTTAGCGAGATTCCCCGTTTTCAGCACGCTGCCAGGGAGCTGACTACCGGCGGCGATCAGCAGGTATCGCTGCGTGCCTGGCTGGCCGCGCACGGGTTCTCGACCAGCTTCGTCGAGCGGCTTCTGGTCCCGCAGGTCGCCGCCGTCTGGTCAGCGGACCCGCGGCAGCTGTGGAGCATGCCGGCGGCATTCGTCGCCCGCTTCTTCGAGAACCACGGGATGCTCAGCCTGCGCGGGCGCCCGCGCTGGCGCACGATCGTCGGTGGGTCGCGCCAGTACGTGGAACGGCTGACGAGTGATTACCGTGATCGAATTCACGTAAACGCGCCGGTCGAAGCGGTCACGCGCAAGCCCGAGGCGGTTGAGGTCACGGTTCGCGGTCAGGAGCCAAAGCACTTTGACCACGTGGTAGTCGCGACTCATTCCGACCAGGCGCTTGAGCTCTTGGCGGACGCCTCCTGGCGCGAGCGCGAGATTCTCTCGATGATCCCGTATCAGGAGAATGAAGCTGTTTTGCACACCGATCTATCGCTGCTGCCGCGCCGCCGCAGTGCTTGGGCGAGCTGGAACTATCACATCACCGACGAGCCGCGGGAGCGGACGACCGTGACCTATCACCTCAACCGCCTCCAGCAGCTGGACGACGAGCGGCAGTTCTGCGTCACCCTCAACCTCGGTGAGCGCGTCGACCCCGAGCTCGTGATCGAACGGATCGCCTACTCGCATCCGGTTTACACGCCCGAGGGAGTCGCGGCCCAGGCGCGGTTCGAGGAGATCTCTGGCCTGGCAGGACGCACCCACTTCTGCGGTGCCTACTGGGGGTGGGGGTTTCATGAGGATGGTGTGCGCAGCGCATTGCGTGTCGCGGAGGGCTTCGGGGTGAAGCTGTGACCAGCGCCAGCTGCCTCTATAGCGGCACGCTTGTGCACCGTAGGCTCGAGCCCGAGCGCAGCTTTCGCCACCAGTTGGCGATGGCCTACATCGACCTGGACGAGCTTCCGCGTCTGCTCGACGGCCGGCTCCTCGAGCCGGGGGTGGGGCTGATGCGCTTCCGTCGGTCGGACTACCACGGCGAACCCGGACAGGATCTCACGCAGGCGGTGGCCGACAGCGTGGAGCTGGCGATCGGCCGACGTCCAACAGGCCCGGTCCGTCTGCTGACGCAGCTGCGCTCGCTCGGGCACTGCTTCAACCCTGTGAGCTTCTACTACTGCTTCGATCCTGCCGGTACGGATCTGGATGCGGTCCTCGTCGAGGTTACGAACACGCCTTGGGGTGAGCGTCAGGCGTACGTGCTGGACGGTGCCGCCGGGAGTTTCGAGAAGCTGATGCACGTCTCGCCGTTCCAGCCAATGGACCAGATCTACCACTGTCGTGTCGAGGCGCCGGGTGAGCGCCTGGGTGTAACGATCGAGAATCACGACCGGCAGGGGCGGGTCTTCAGCGCAGCACTGCGCATGGACCGGGTCGAGATGACCCCGGGCACTGTTCGCCGCGTGGTTGCGCGTTACCCGTTTGCGACGGTCCGGGTGCTGGCGTTGATCTACGGGCATGCGCTCGGCCTGAAGCTCGCAGGCGTGCGCATCCATCCGCATCCGCGGGAGCTGCCGCGATGAACGGCAACTCAGCCCGAGCGCTGGTCCGTAGCGCGCTTGCGCGTCTGCAGGCCGGCACGCTGACGATCGTCGAGCCCGACGGGGCACGCACCTGCTTTGGCTCCGGCTCACCCCGCTCCGAGCTGCGGATGCACTCAGACCGAGTCTGGTCCTGCTTCATGCACGGCAGCCTAGGGTTGGCTGAGGCCTACGCGGAAGGGCTGTGGGACTCTCCCGACCTGGTGGCGCTCGTACGTCTCGGTGCCCGCGTGATGCCGACGCTCGACCGGCTGCGGACCCTGGGCGCGCCACTCTCGCGGCCGATGCAGCTGGCCCGCGCCATCGCGAGGCCGCACGGGCGCGAGCAGCGGCGCCGTGACGTGGGCGCGCACTACGACCTCGGCAACGACCTTTTCTCGCTGATGCTGGACCCGACCATGACCTATTCCTGTGCGCTGTTCGCACAGCCCGGGATGTCGCTGGAGGAGGCGCAGCTTGCCAAGCTGGAGCGGGTCTGCACCATGCTCGATCTGCACCGCGGCGACCGCGTGCTGGAGATCGGCAGCGGCTGGGGTTCGTTTGCCCTGCACGCGGCTGCCACCCGCGGCTGTCACGTCACCACCACGACGATCTCCGCTGAGCAGCACCGCCACGTGCGTAAGCGGGTGGAGAGCGAGGGGCTGGGCGACCTGATCACCGTGCTGGACCGTGACTACCGGGATCTGCGCGGCCGTTACGACAAGCTGGTCTCGATCGAGATGATCGAGGCCGTGGGTTGGCGCGGGTTTGCTCCGTTTCTACGGCGCTGCGCTCAGTTGCTTGGGCCGGATGGAGCGATGCTGCTGCAGGCGATCACGATCGATGACCGCGCCTATCAGGTCGAGAAGGCATCGCGCTCGTTCATCAAGGAGTACATCTTCCCCGGCGGCGCGCTGCCCTCTGTCTCGGTTCTTGCGAGCGCGCTGGGCCGCCACACCGATCTACGGATCCTCGACCTTGAGGATCTCACCGAGCACTACCCCGAAACGCTGAGGCGCTGGCGCACGCGCTTTGAGCAGAACACCGCTGCGCTTGCGAAGCGCGGCTACGACGAGCGCTTTCGCCGCATCTGGGACCTCTACCTGGCCTATTGCGAGGCTGGGTTCGTTGAGCGGCGGATCGGCGACATCCAGGTGCTCCTGGGCAAGCCGGGGTTCCGAGCGGGGGTTGCCAGTATTGGCGGTGCTCCTGGACTTGGGACGCTAGAGCGGGCGCTGTGAGGCGAGCGGCCGGCCGACGTGCTCAGCCGCTTCGCGCCCGCTCGTAGCGCGTGATCGCCGCCCGTCGGGCCTCGGCGTGGTCAAGCACCGGCTCTGGGTAGTGCACGCCGATGATGCAGCCGATGCTGCGCTGGAGGGCGGCTGGCATCGTCCACGGCTCGGCCAGGTAGGCGTCTGGAACCGAGCGCAGCTCTGGCACGTGGTGGCGCACGTAACGGCCTTCAGGATCGAACTTGAGCTGTTGCAGAGTCGGGTTGAACATCCGGCGCGAGGGCGGCTGTGGGTCGACGCCGACCGATGCGATCCACTGCCAGTTGCCGTTGTTGTTGGCCTCGTCGCCGTCGAGCAGCATCCGCATGAACCAACGTTCGCCCCAGCGCCAGTCGATCCCCATGTCCTTGACCAGGAAGGAGCCCACGACCAGGCGGGCACGGTTGTGCATGTAGCCGGTGTGCAGGAGTTCGCGCATCGCGGCGTCCACCAGGGGATAGCCGGTACGCCCCTCACGCCAGGTGTCAAACAGCGGCATCGACCGATTCCACTCGATCCGGCCGCGCAACTGCGGCTGTTGCTCGGCGCGGGCGTTGTCGGGGTGGTGGAGCAGCACGTGGGCGTAGAAGTCACGCCAGCACAGCTGCCGCCTGGCCGACTCTGCATCGTCGTCGTCGGGCAGGAGGCTCTCCAGCTCGCGGGCCGATACGCAGCCGAAGTGAAGGTAGGCGGAGAGGCGCGAGGCGTGCGGGTGGCCGAGGTCGTCGTGATGCTCGCGGTAGCCGTCGAGGCCTTCGCCGGTGGTGAATTCCAGCATGCGTTCGCGTGCTGCGTGCTCACCGGGGATGAACGGCGCCTGCGGGGGCAGGTCGCCGAGATCGGGCAGCGCGCAGGAGGCCAGTGTGCGCGTCAGTGCCGGCAAGCTCCGCGGCGCGGGGTGCACCGCTCGGCGTGGCAGCTTCAGCCAGCGCCTGTAAAAGGGGGTGAAGACGGTGTAGGGGGTCCCGCCGCCGCTCCTGATCGCGGCGAGGTCGTCGGCCACGAAGGTCCCAGGACCAAGGGTGAGGGTGCTGCCGCCGGCTGCGAGCGCGTGAGCGACCGCGTTGTCGCGCCGCCGCGCGAACGGGCTGACATCGGCCGCAGCGTAGACAGCGTCGGCCGCCAGCTGGCGTGCGAGGTCGGGGATGGCTTGCTCGGGAGGCCGGTCGGCAAACACGAGCCGCGAGCCGGCGGCGTGTAGGTTGCGGTCGAGTTCGACCAGGCAGCCACGCATGAAGGCTGCGCGTGGTGAGGAGCGGTGACGGCCTGTGATCAGCCGCTTGTCCAGGCAGAACACGGGCACCACCAGCTCGTGCTCGGCCAGGGCGCGCGTCAACGTGGGGTTGTCATGGAGTCTCAGGTCGCGCCTGAACCAGACGATCGCGGTCACCGCGGCGCACCCTAGCGCAGGCGCCCGCCCGCCGAGCCGTCACGGCTATACTCGCCCGGGCAATTTGCGGGATGGTGTAATTGGCAACACGCCAGGTTCTGGCCCTGGTATTCAAGGTTCGAGTCCTTGTCCCGCAGCTCGAGTCCCGGCGCTAAAGGCTTGGCCCCGATTGTCGATGTTCTCGCCATGCAAAGCGAGATGTTGTCCCGGATCGGGGCTTGGGGCCGCGCTCGCCTGGATCGTCCCAGGCGCTGGCTCAGAGAGGCTGGTTTACAGGAGAGTGGCCAGGGACTGCTCGAATACGGGCTCGTGCTCCTGCTCGTCTCGGTCGTGGCGGTCGTGGCACTGGCGGCGATCGGTCACCACGTGACCTACCTGGTCAGCACCACCGCACGCCGCGTTCACCCCTAGTCGCTGACGCGACCGGCGCTGCTCACGGCTGCGCCAGTGCCGGTCGCGCTCGGGCCGGTCGCCCCGCCGATGGCTGCTCCGCCGATCGCGGCCGCCGTCACCAGCATTGCGCGTATGTGCATCGGTGTCTCCTTGGGTTGGGTTGTGGGGACACCACGAGAGTGCGCTGCCTTATGAAGAGGCAGCTTCGAACTTGATAGGAAAGCTCTAGATGAACAGGCTGATGGCGGAGCGCTGCATCCGCTCCAGTGCGGTCGCGGCGCCGGCCGGCTCATCCAGCCCGTCGATCAGGTCGGCGTCCTTGAGGCCCATCAGGTCCATGGTCATCCGACAGGGCCAGAGCTTGACGTCCATGTCCTGGGCCATCTCGATCAATTCCTCGGGCGTGGCCACACCGTTCTTGTCCGCGAGCTTGCGCATCATCATCGGACCCATGCCCGCCATGTTCAGCTTTGACAGTGCGGCGTGCTCGGCGCTACCGCGGTTCATCAAGGACAGTGCGCGGGTCATCCAGTTGGTGCCGGTCATCCGCCGCTCCTCGCGCACGAGCGGGAAGAGACCCCAGAAGGTGAAGAAGACGGCCACATCCATCCCGCTGGCTGCGGCCGTCGTGGCGAGGATCGTCGTGGGCCAGATCCGATCCAGGTCGCCGCCCCAGGCAATGAAGGTGGCCATGTTCGGGTCGCGCGTCTCGTGCTCGCGGGCCAGGATAAGTTCGGTGATCAGGGCGCGCAGGTCGTCCGGGCTCATGTCCCCGACCGTTGTCGCCTCGCTGGTAATGGTTGTTGGCTGCATGAAAACCCCTCCTCTGGGTTCGCCTGTTGCTATAGGTCCGGCATGGCCGCCTCGAGCTCGGCACCCCATCTGAGCCAGTGGTCGTTCAGTGCCTTGCAGACGACGCTGCAAACCTCCTCTAACGATGGGTCGATGATCCTGTAGTACGCGGTGGTTCCGTCGCGCCGGCGAGAAACCGTCTGGTGTGCTCGTAACAGCGCCAGCTGCTTGGAGACGGTCGCGTAGGAGCTGTCGATCCTTGCAACGATGTCACCGACGCTCAGCTCGCCGCTGGCGTGCAGCTCGTTGAGGATGCGCAGCCTGGTTGGGTCGCTGAGCAGCCTGAAGCGGTCGGCCACTCGCTCGACCAGCGCTGGGTCCAGAGCAGGAAGCATGCCGTTTCGGTGCATGGACGCTGGCTAGATTAGAGCATTTGCCAAACTGTGCAAGTAGTCGAGTAGTGGCTCTGCTCCCAAGCCGGTGCCACGCGCGCAGAGTTTTCCTATTCCGCCAAACTTGACAGGCAGCGATGCTCGGCATATGCTCGGCCCACCAACCAACGAGGGAGGGTTGTGGACATGTGTGCGGATGTGGCGACGCCCACGCAGACGCTGGACGTCAAGGGTAAGGCGTGCCCGATCCCGGTCGTAAAGACCGCGAAGTTGATGAAGGAGATGACCCCGGGCGACGTGCTCGAGGTCTTCGCCACTGATCCCGGCGTGGAGCCGGACATGCACGCTTGGGCGAGGCAGACCGGTAACGAGCTGATCTCCATCGACCAAGCCGGCGGTGCCTTCCGTGTCCTGCTCCGCAAGCGCTGAGGTGCGTCGATGAGCGAGGAGTCCTCGGTCGTCTACGTGGTGACGCATGGCGTGGATTACCCCGAGCGCTGTGCCACCCCGTTTTTCCTGGCTGCTGCCGCCGCCGCCATGGACGCCGAGGTCTCAATTTACTTCACAATGCGTGGCCCCGAGCTGCTCAAGAAGGAGGTCGGCGATCGGATCGGGCCCAAGGGTGAACAGGGCGAACGACTGAGCTACTTCATCGAACAGGCGCTCGACTGTGGTGTCGAGCTGCTGATCTGTCAGCCGTCGCTTGACCTCAACGATCTCACGCTTGCTGACCTGATCGAGCCGGTGCGGATGATCGGCGGTGCGGCGTTCAATGACATTGCGATGCGGGCTGACGCCGTGATCACGTTCTGATGGCGGCCAGCGCGCACCTCACCCCAACCCGTGCCGACTCGGCGGCCTACAAGCTCGGGACCACCTACCCCGACGTACCGCTTGAGGAGAAACAGCGCCTGTTCGACGAGGTCAAGGCGGATGAGCGTTTCCACGACTACCTCTATGGCTGCTACGAGTGCGGGATCTGCGTGGCCGCCTGCCCGTCGGCGCGCTACTACGACTTCTCGCCGCGCCGGATCGCCCAAGCCGCTGCCCGAGAGGACGTCGAGCTCATCTACCAGCAGATGCAGGAGGACATCTGGGACTGTTCCCAGTGCTTCTCCTGTCTGCGCTGCCCGCGTGGTAACAACCCTGGCGGGATCATCACACTGATGCGTGAGGTCGCCGTCAGCAACGGCCTCGAGTCCGCCAAACAGGCGCTGCGCGGCTACACGCGGATCATCTACAAGATCATGTCGACCGGCACCCAGGTGTCTCCCGACATGCTTCAGGCCGACGCGTTCCCGGACTGGGGGCCGAGTGTTGCACGGGTCTCGGAGAAGCTCGACCTCTGGCGGCGTGCCCTGCCGCCAGAGACGCACCACACAACCACCACCGGGTGGCAGATATCGACGAAGACGCTCGTCGAGCTCTACCTCATCTGGCATAAAACGGGTGCGCTGGCCATGATCTCCGAGCTCGACGCGAGTCTGCATGGCCTCCTGGAGGAGGTTATGGAGGACCTGTTAGACGAAGAGGGTTACGAGCTGGATTAGCCAGAGGAGCGTGAGATGACCATTCCTGTAGAGAAGGTCGCCGGCCCGCGTCGGCAGAACAAGGCGCAGTTCCGATGGAGCGACGAGCACGTACCGGCGGACTTTCATGAGCGTCTGTTCGAGCTCGAGCAGAAGGGTGAGCTTGTGGTCCAGCGCGTCGACACCGAGCACATCGAGGTGCCCGTGAAGTACGGACGGACCAAGAAGGTGCCGATCGGTCACACCTGGCATCACAAGAGCTGTGGGCAGTGCGGGCACATCCCCGGCTACTCCACGTCGATCTTCTGGGTGAACCGCAAACTCGGGATTGAATACGAAGATCCGACCGACCAGACCTCCTGCACGGCTTGGAACTACTACGCGTCGGCCACCTCAAACGCCGCTGCGCAGGCGGCGGTTGCGGTGCGCAACTTCGCCGCCGCCTATGAGACCGGCCGCTTCCCGATCATTCACTGCGGAACGTCCTTCGGTCACTACAAGGAGGTGCGTCAGGAGCTGCTCGCGCACGACCATCTCCGGGATGAGGTGCGGCGCGTGATGGAGTCACTGGGCAAGCCGCTCGTGCTTCCAGAGGAGATGGTGCATTACTCGGAGTGGTTTTACGCGATGCGGCACGAGA
>JAJZID010000028.1 GCA_021810705.1 Actinomycetes bacterium | reverse complement strand
GCGCCGCCCAAGTCATTGGGCGACAATTGCAGTTCGCGCGCTTGGCCCCCGTAGCTCAGTTGGATAGAGCGGCGGACTTCTAATCCGTAGGTCGCAGGTTCGAATCCTGCCGGGGGCGCTAGCGAAAGTTCCTGTAAATCCGCTGTTTCTTGGTGGCGCAGACGTTGCCTCAAGCGCCGCGAGTGACGACTTTGGGCAGCTGATGGGCAGCTGAGAGTTTGTCGCGGGCCCCCATGATCGCCGCCACGGCATCGATATTCGGCGCGTCGTCGAGCTCGTCAATTACGTGCCCATAGGTCCCGAGCGTTAGCTGAGCGCCGTGGCCGAGCTGGCGAGCGACATAGACGACGCTGCGGCCTTCGTGCAGCAGGAGCGACGCGAAGCTGTGGCGCAGGTCATACGGCCGCGCGGAGCCCAGTCCAGCACCCTTGAGCGCACGCGCCCATTGGCGCTTGCTCCAGTTGCCCCAGGCGGTCTCGGTCCAGACGGCGCCATCGGCGCCAGGGACGAGCAACACGCCGGGCGCGGGGCGGCCCGAGGCCATCCGGAACTCGCGGAGATCAGCCGCCAGCGGAGAGAGCAAGCGCACACTCCTGGTGGTGCCCGTCTTCGTTGCTTTGACCTGACCCATCGACACGGCGCGCTCCACGTTGATGCTCTCCTCGCCTATGTCGTCCCAGCGCAGTGCTAGCGCCTCGCCCGGCCGCAGGCCGGCGTAGGCCATCAGCGACACCAAGAGTGCGTCGCGCTGCCTGCTCTGGGCGTTGCCGCGCGGCGCCACGGTATGAGCGGCGCGTGGCCTCTGCCCGGCTCTGTCCGCTGCGACGGTCGTCGGCTGCGGGTTGAGCATCGCCTCTCGGATCGCCTCGATCGTCACCGGGGCCAACGGGCGCACCTTGGCTCGCTCCGCGCGCCTGGCAGGGCGGACGAGTCGCGCTGCGTTGCGTTGCACGCGGTCCGCCTCGAAGGCGCGCTGAAGGATGTGGCTCAGCAGCGCGAGCGCCTTGCGTACCCGTGTCGGGCCGGCGCCGGCGCTCAGCTGCTCGGCGTACCAGCGCTGCAGCAGTTCCGGTGTGAGATTCCGCAACGCGATGTGCCCGAGATCGCGAGCGAGGTGGCGTTCATAGAGCTGGGCATAGTCCCGGCGTGTTCGCATGGAGAGAGGCGCGGCGAAAGTCGGGACCCAGGTCCCTGCGACGTATTCCTCGAGCGTTTCCGAGCCGGAGTCGAGCTGCGCCAGCGTGCCCAGCCGCTTGAGGCGCACGAGCTCGGCATTGAAGGCCTTAGCGTCAGCGTCTCGAGCGAAGGTGCGCGAGCGCCAGGTCTGCCCTTCCTGCCAGCGCACGCGGTACGCCTTACGACGTCTGCCGGCTGCGTCGATCCACTCGCGCTTCTGAACGCTCATCGGCTCGGCGCGGGGGTGTCGGCCTCCACCTGTGCCAGCGCGAGGCCGAGCAGGTGGCGGACGTACGTTTCGCGTGGGATCAGCCCGCGCGCCGCGTCGATCCGCTCGAGCAGATCGGGCGAGACACGGACCGGGAGCGGCTTGGAATGCTTCGGGTGGTCGGTCATGCAGCACACTCTAGCACTTGCTAGCATCAGTTATCAAGCGCCCTGAAAGCGCCAGCGACCACGCCGCCGACGGCTTCGGGCGTCTGGCGCCCCGGCGTGCGACGGCGCGGCGCCGCGGTCACGCGTCGCGCAGGCTGTGAGCCAACCCACTGCGCGAGCGCCTGGGTGTGCAGGCGGATGATCCGGGCGCCTACCCTTTGCGCGGCCAGATCGCCGTCGTTGATGGCGCGCCTGATCGTCTTCTCGGAGACCCCGGCGATCGCGGCAGCATCTCGCACGCTAAGCAGCCGCGCACCCGCAGACTCCGGTTCGTGAGACAGATAGGGAGCCAGCAACGGCGCGAGTTCCGCTGCTCGGCCGGGCTCGGCCCGGAGCTGCTCCACCAGTTCGCTGAGCAGGTCCAGCGCCATCAGGGGCTCTCCCGCCGGTCCGCCGAGGCCGCCTGCGCGTCGCCGGCGGCCGGCAGCGACGCCTTACGATCGACCCGCATGATCTGCCGGGCCCGGAACCGGTGGAGCACGCGGGCGCCGGCGATGAGAGAGCAAACCGCTTCACGGCGCGCGAGGTCGATGTCGACCACTCGCCAGCGGAATCCCTCAGCCACGATGACGTCACCGATCTGGCAGCCGCGCGGGCCAGTGGCGGCACGTGCGGGCGCCCGGTTGCCTGCCGCTGCTCGCGCCTGCTCTCCGGCCTGTTCGTGCTCACAAGGCGGCTGCGAGAGTCGCGAAACTTCGGCCTGGCGCCCTTTGGTCTGGTGGTCGCGTTCGAGCAGCGTCATTTGCATAGCCCGATCCCTGAGTAGGTCCGCGTTCTTCCGTCCGTCCCTCGCGGGCGTCGCTCGGTCAGCTCGGGCACTACCGCACGGAGGTTCTTCCCGAACGTCTGCTTGCTTCCGGGCTGGTGGCCGTTGCCCTCGGCCCAGGTCTTCCAGCCCTCCCAGAGATCGTCGATGGCAACCTCGCAGTCCGCTTCTATGTCGCAGCACTCGCGCACAAACGCGGCGACGGGGCTGCTGAGGTCGCGAAGCCGAGCAAGCTCGTCCGCGGCGGCGTCGGTCAGCGTGAAACGGCCACGGCGATCCAAACGCCTCAGGCCCTCAAGGGACCATCGGAAGATTGCAGGCAGCTCCGCCTGCAGGCGATCGCCCAGCGTTTGATCCTCGCTGCCAAGGTGGGACCGGACCATTAGCAGTGGCAGAAACCGGCCAGCGATCGCGCCCGAGGCATCGTTGAGCCTCGGCATCTCGTTGCTGCAGATCATGAAGCGGGCCTGAAGCTTCCCGTTCCAGTGTGGCTGACCCTTCCTGTTGACCGGCTGCGGATCCTCGCCGGATATCGACAGCAGGCGCTCGACGGCCACGGCGGAGTTCGGCCCGAGGCGAGCGTCGTGAATGATCGCTAGCGATCTGCCGATGAGCGGCTGCAGGCCGAACTCTCCTGCCAGTGAGTTCAGCGTCGTGGGGGCGGTCATCCGCGGCCCTACGAGCTCGCTCGCAATTCTGGAGATCGTGCCCTTCCCGCTGCGGGTCGGGCCCACCAGGAGCAGCATCTTCTGCAGGTCGGTCCGGCTACTCAGCAGGTAGCCGAACCAATCCTGCAGCAGCTCGATCGAGTCCACGTCATCAGGCCAGATCCCGTCGAGGAAGGCCAGCCACTCCGAGGGGTGGTCCGCGTGGTCCGCGGTCCTTCCTATTCCGGCACTAACACACGAGAACGGGACGGAAGACGAGTTGAAGTAGAGCGGGCTGTGTTGGTAGATATGCCCGTTAGCCGGGTCTAGGAGCCCCTCCTTACACGCGAGGAGTGTTGTGGTCCGCGGACCACGCGGACCAGGGGCCGGATCGCCCGCAAACACTGGGGTCGAGAGCAGGCCCTGCCCGGGGTCTTCGCGGACCACTGCGCGGACCACCCCTGTCAGTGCGCGGACCAGCGGGCTCATTTGTCCCAACCACTCGGGCTGCTCGACGGTCTCCGGCAGAAAGGTCGACGCCTGTAGGGCGGCGGTCAGATCGGCGATCCGTCGCTTGTTCGGTGCCCACGGCATGAGCCCCTCGTCCGGCTTCGGCGTGACGGCGTCGGAGGTGAATCGCCATGCGCTTGTCGTGACCGCCTGCGGCTCGAGCGGCGACCAGTGACGCCCGGTCCAGTGCCACCAGTCGCCGCGCCAGAACCTGAGGGTCAGCGCTCGCGTCGTTGGATCGGAGAACTCGGAGTCCAGAAAGACCTCGGCCACCCGCGCCGGTTGACTTGGCGACGGCAGCACCCGCGTGGAAGCCTCCGAGGAAGTATCTTCGCGGGGAGCTCCTGCGTCTCGACGCGCCTCTCGCTTGCTGAGCAGCTCGATCTTGCTCACTTGAGCAGCTCCCGTCCCGCGATCGATTCCACGATTTGGATGGCCTCGGCTTCTTCGAGCGGCGGCCGGCAGTTGCGAGCTGCTTGAAGGACGATCTCGCGTGCCAGCAACGGTTCGACCCTTGACCGCCCTCGCTGGCCGCGGCCGAGCAGATAGCCAGCGAGTCGGGTGAGCCCCTGGTTTCTCTCCCCGGCGGGCAGCCCGCGCATGGTCACCACCCACTCGGTAGGTGGCGTGGATCCCGTCGACCGGCCGCGCGTGTGGCTCGAGACGACGCGGTCATGCAGCCACCGCGGCAGCGGCGCGGGCCTGGCTTCGTCGTCTGGCGTGTACGGGCGCCCGCTGACGACGCTCGGTGGCACCAACACATATCCGCCGTCGCCCCGAACGTCGAGGCGCTCCCCGAGCTGTCCTGCGCTGTTTCGGACGTGGCCTCCGGGGTGCCGGAAGTAGAAGTGGCGGCCTCCGCTCGGTGTCTTGACCGACTTGGTGGTCGGGAGCTCGCCGAGCTCACGCTCGAGTGCGCGCAGCGACGCGGCGCCCTCATCCCCGTCAACGTCGAGAACGATCATCCGGCTGATGGCACCCGTGCGGAGCGCAAGGTTGGCGCTCGGCAGCGCCGCGAACCACTTCCGTATCTGGTCGGGGTTGGTCGTCGCGTCATTGAGCCCACGCGGGACGAGTTCACCGACCGGCGCCTTGCCGCCGGGCTGGCAGGGAAACACGGGCCTGCCGGTCGCGGCTAGCCGTAGTGCTGCGGTCAACATCGGTGCGGCCGTCATACGGGCCCCCGCCGTCCACTAAAGCCCGTTCGCTCTAAGCAGCACTCGAAGCAGAGTCCTGGTATAGGTGGGGTCACCGCGCAGCCATGGTCATCATCGGCGACGATGTCGCCGCAGATGGGGCACGGGTGCGGTTCCGGTGCCGGGGCTAGGAACGGTTCGTAGCGGTACCAGTACCTCATGGCACGGAGAAGCCGCCGCCGTTTCGCTCGAGCGATGGCCCGGAGGCTGCGCGCTGGCGCGTATCCTTGGGATGTCATCCGTCTGCCTCGGCGGCTCGGCTTGGGCGTGGCTCGTCGAAGTGGTGGCGGGTCCATCGGAGGTAGCGGTCGCGGTCATTGGCCGGGACGCGCTCGCCGGCGAACAGGAGTGTGTAGTGGTTCAGGCGCCGGGGTCGCCTAGTGGTCCAGACGAGTCCCCGGAGTGCCAACGAGCGGAGCAGGCGGTCGAGCTCGCGGACGTCAACGGCGATCGCGGCGGCTAGCGTTGTCGCCTTGATCGGCCGTCTGTGTTCGTCGGCGACGATCCCAAGGAGGACTAGGAGCGCGCGTTCGTTTTGGTCTGGCCAACCTGCGCTGAGTTCCAGCGCCAACGCAGCCGCTCTGCGAGAAACACGTTCGGGGTTGGAGGTGGAGTGTGTAGTCTCCCGAGCGGAATCTAGTTTTTGCCCGGGCCGGCTCATGTCGGCCCGTTTCCGTTCGCAGGGCCGCTTGCCACGGAGTCAAGGACCGTCTGGAGCCGGTCGTAATCGGTGAGATATGCGCGGACCGCGCGGAGAGTCTCGCCTGTGATCTTGCGATCGGACGTTCTTGCGCGACGGGCGAGTTCATCGTGGAGCTCGGCCGGTACGTAGACCCGGACCTCTATATCGCCGGTGGAGGAGTGGCTCTTGTGCGGCACCGGATAAGTGTCCGATGCGTGTGGAACGCTCCGCACGACATGTCAGGTTTTGTAGGGATCTCTAGGCGGAAACTGCTGGGACACCGCACACTGAAGGACTTCGAGAAGCACCAGGCGCTCGGCTTCGCGCCGCCCTGGACGCCGTGCGGGCACGACGAGAAGGTGTTGCGCGATCGAATCCTCGAGACGTTGCTACGCCGGGATCATGGGGAGCTGGTCGCCGCGTCGCGTCGCGATCGCGTCGCCCTGGTGATCGCCGGGGCCGCCGAGTTTGGTTGCAAGGCTCCACGAGCCAGCGGGCCGGGGATCTCAGCGGAATGGGTTCGCAGGGCCCTTGTGACTTTCGCGAGGGCGGATGTGTCCTGGAACCGTCGTGAGAGAGGCCGCTGGTGGTCGGGGCTACCTGCCGAGCTTCACGCCCAGGTGACCGATACCACCAACCAGCGCCACCGAGGACCGAAGCTCGGCAGCAGAGCTAACGTCGCGTGTGTCCGCCGGTTTGCTGAGGATTGGTGCCCCTTCAGCCCCGCCGATGTCGCCAGGTTTGCGTTCCCGCTTGCGGCTCTCTTAGAGATCAGCGAGCGGGATGAAGTGGAGCACGGAGCGATAATCGAGGTGTTGCCGGCGGTCGGCATCGGGCTCTCTGCGATGGCACATGCGGCCCTCGCGAAACCCTGGTCTGCGGGCGCTACGGCCCTGGCGTTGACCGGAGTCTTAAGCGGGGCCGCCCTGGCTGACGAGATCGAGATTGAGCTGCCTTCGATCCCCCACGATCGCGCGTCGATCGGCTACTACGTCGCCGAGTACGTGACGGAACGCTACCTTCGAGGCCGAGGCTGCCTCGATGCAAGCTTCGTGCGAGTGCTGCTCCCGATCGTCGTCTACATGGCGCTTCCGAGCGACCCCGGATGGCTCCGCGCGATGGCGCCGGCGCAGTCCTTCTACCTGGCTGATGTTCCGAGCGCGCGGTAGATGGTGGCGCGGCTGACACCGATGGTGGTTGCGATCGCGGCGACGGTGTGCTGTCGGCTGTTGTACATGTCGCGTGCGACGCGGAGCTTCTCGGGGGTCATCACGGTGCGGCGGCCGCCGTGGCGGCCGCGGGCGCGGGCGGCTGTGAGCCCGGCGCGGGTGCGTTCGCGGATGAGTTCGCGCTCGAACTCGGCGAGCGCCGCGAAGGTGTGGAAGATCAGCCGGCCGGTGGGGGTGCTTGTGTCGATGCTCTCGGTGACGCTCGCGAACTCGATCCCGCGGGCGCGTAGGTCCTCGACGGTCGCGATCAGGTGCCGCAGGTTGCGTCCGAGCCGGTCAAGGCGCCAGACGATGAGCGTGTCACCGGGCCGCAGGTAGTCAAGGGCCGCGGTGAGCTGTGGGCGGTCTGCGATCGCGCCGCTTGCATGGTCGGTGAAGATCCGCTGGCAGCCGGCGGCCTGGAGCGCGTCGAGCTGCAGCGCGGGCTGCTGGTCGCTTGTGCTTACGCGGGCGTAGCCGATCTTCGATCCGTGGGTGCTCATCGCCCGGCGTTTGTCTCAGCGGCCGTGGACGGCACCCGATGATGCGGCGTTGATTGCGGGCACGAGTAAAGGACGCACATTGCCGGGGGGCGGGCGCCCACCTGCTGGGCGTGCGTATTCGTTCGTGTGTGAGACCCCTCAAAGGGCGACGTGGGACAGGTTGCCCGTCAAGGCGCAGCCGTTGGGCTCGGTTCAGCGATATGTGGCGCAGTCGCGTGCGGCGCTACGCGACCCAGCGGGCATCGGCTAGCTCGTCCTTGTAGGTCCCGGTTGCCAGGTAGGTCCGGAGACGGCGACCTTGGGCGAGGGGTTTGACCTTCGCTGCCGCTTCTCCTGGCGTGCGTGCCTCAGTGGCATAGACGTCACGGTAGCCGGGCTCATCGGGCGCGCGCCCGGGGTCTGTGGCAAACACGAGGTAGCCGCGACGCGCGGACCGTGCCTCGTTGGTCCGCTCGATCCGGATCCGCTCACCTTCGAGCTCCTCGGCCCATTGGACGAGGCTGATCTGAGCACCTGGTTGAGAGGAGCGACTGGGGGTCATCGGTCTCATCTTGACGATATCGTCGGATGGCTCCGGCGGCCGGAAGCTTTACAAAGTTGTTGCACTTCCGGCGGCGTCGAGGAAACGGCGAAGTCCCTCGACGCTGTCGCCGTCGAACTTGTCGAACAGCCTCTGCGGCACCTTTTCGTACCCCCATTGGCGGCCGGACAGTCTGGTCGCGTCCTGGCACCAGCGTCGCGCGCGACGATCCTTGAGAGCGACGTCAAGGTCCTCCTGGCCCTTGGTCTCGACGATCAGGCAGCTGTCATCGCTAAGGCGCATGACGAAGTCGGGGTAGTAGTAGCGCAGCGCGCCGGCATTCGAGATGTACTCGAGCGCGAAGCGCGAGTTCATCGTCAGCTTCGCCCATGCCGTCACGTCGGTCGCCTTCTGGTCCAGGAACGTCGCGAACCGTGCCTCGAGCGAGCTGTCAACGGGCGTGAGGTTGAAGATTGTCTTCTTGCCCTCCACCGTGGTACGCGACCATGGGAACGGCGGGGTGTCCGAGACGCGCAACGCGTTCTCCTCGATCGTCGGTTCGCGCTCGGTGATTGCCAGCGCCCGGATCGCCTGCAGGAACGCTCGGGAGACGAGCGCCTGGGCGTCGTTCTCCGCGAGCCGCCGCAGGATGACCTTGTCATCGAGTTCGACGGGCCGCTCGAACGCGCGCTCTTTCAGGTAGTCGCGGACCATCGGCGCGAGCGTCGCGAACGTGCCGGCGAGCCGCTCGACCCCGGCCTCTTTGGCGACGTGGCGGGTGTAGTAGGTGATCACGCCGGAGGGGTCCTCGGCGTAGGGAACATGGAACTCGTACTCCTCGATCACCCCTTGGTTGATCAGGTGCACTCCGCGGTACCGGACATACTCCTCGGGCGTGACGTCAGGGACCGCGAGCCGCGTCTTGGGATCAGGCACGTCGGCGGGATGCAGTTTGCTGAGCGGGTTGTCAGCTCGGGCGATGGCGCGGGTGAGCTGGGGGATGATGATGTCAAAGCGGCGTTTGGCCTCGTCGGGGAAGATCGTCACGACGCCGGGTTCGATCTTGTCGGCATCCTCCTTCTCGATGACCAGGCCGCCGTCGAGTTCGGCGCTCCACAGGTTGCGGAACGCTTCGTGCTCGATGACGACAACACGTTCGTCAAACCCCGACCCGGGCGGGGTCATGCGCCGGAGTCCGCGGCCGAGCGCCTGCTCGGGCAGGATCTTGTTGGCGGCGGTCAGAGGGCGGAGGGTGACGATCACGCACACGTTGCGGACGTCCCAGCCCTCGCGCAGCATCAGCACGCTGACGATGCAGCGGATCGGACTGTCAGGCCCGTCAACGTCACGGGCTGCCATACGCGCCAGGTCCAGGTCGTCTTTGGTGATCTCACCGCTGCGGTTGGTGTGGATCACCAGCAGTCGGTCGCCGGCGAAGTCCGGTAGGCGTTGGAGGTAGTCACCGGCCTCGTCGGCTGCCTGGGTGTTCTCGCACATCACGAACAGCACCGGCCGTTTCCCCGATGGGGAGAGCTTCTCGTCGAACGCCCGCCAGCGGCCGACGGCGACGTCGAGCCATTGGCGGTTGCGCTGAAAGGAGGTGGCGCCGAGCTCGACCTTTGCGCCCGAGACCTCGCCAATCACAGGCGTTTTGACGATCCCGTCAGCGACGGCCTGCGCCAGTGGATAGTCAACGACTGTGTGCCGGAACAGACCGCCCTTCTCGTATTTCGGCGTCGCGGAGAAGTCGAGTTGTGTGACCACGCCCACGTTGGGATCACCGGCGCCGCTGGACCGGAGCTCGGCGTGGAGGCGCTCGATCGTCTGGTTCCACGTGAGCTTCTCGTCGTGAACGTGGTGAGCCTCGTCGTTGAGGACCATTACCCGGCCGCGCGCCGCGACGCGCTCGAACAGCGCCTCGGCCGATGAGGCGGAGGCGCTGAGGTTGACACGCGGGCCGAGCATCGCCTCGACGGGGTTCGGTGATGTCTTGCCGTTGCCGGTTGCTCGGGGCTCGTATAGCCGCTGGATGTTGGTGAGGAACAGGACGCCGCGGCTTGTGACCGGGGCCGGATCGTCCTGCAGCAGGACCGTGAGATCGAAGTCAGGCAACCACTCGGACGGGACGAGCGGGTCGCGGCGAAACGTCGCGGCGTCACCGAAGTCGCTTTTGAGCCGTTCGAACACGATTAGGTTCGGCGCGATTACGAGGAACGCTGTAGTCATCGGCGACCCGGTCTCGTAGAGCGCGTGAAAGTAGGACCAGACCACACACAGGCTCATCGCCATCGTTTTGCCTGAGCCGGTCGCCATCTTGATCGCTAGCCGCTGGCGCTTGGGTTCACCAGGCTCGATCAGCATTCCGTGCTCGGCGAACTCGAGCAGATCGGCGAGCTTGCGGACCTGCTCGATCTCGGTCAAGTAGATGAACGTCTCGACGGCTTCGCGCTGACAGAAGTAGAAGCGAAACGGAGTCCCGTCGGCGGTGCGGTGCTCGTCAGCGAACCAGAAGCCTAGAAGGCGTCTCGACGTGGCTGACGCGCCCGGGTAGTTCTGGGCGCGCCACGCATCGACGTGGGCACGGACGCCGTTTACGACATAGGTGCCCTCGCTGGGCCTGCGACGCTCCGGGACGGCGAACGGGTCGCTCGGCGCCGGGAGCTCGACCTCCGGGCTCACTTGATCCGGACCTCGGCTAGCTTCGTCGTGTCATTGCCAAAGATGTCAATGATCTTCACCACGATCGCGTAGCGCCCGGGCCCGGGGTACTCGTGCCAATCGCTCTGAGTCGCAAGCGAGGGCTGGTCACGAGTGCGATACGCCTGCCACTGGTTGTGGAAGACCTCGTCGCTGAAGTCGAAGTCGACCGACCAATAATCGATCAGGTCCGACCACAAGCTGATCTGATCGCGCACCTTCCGCGGGATGAGCTCCTCGCTCGGGATCAGGAAGTCCTTGAGCACGACGGCCGCCTCGTGGCCTTGGCGGCGTACGTCGAGGTCGACGTGCGCGAGCTCAAAGAAGCGCACCGCGTCCGCCTCGGTGACCTGGCGCTCCATCACCTCGCGCGGAATCTGGCGCGGCCGAAGATCGAGACCGCGGCGCCGCGCCATCTCGGTGATCGTGTCGTGCAGGCCCATCTCCCACTCCCAACCAAGAAGGTCGCACGCCTCGATGCCGTTGTCGGCCATCTCGTCCATGACCTCCTCGGTCTCGTCAATCGTCACCGGCGCGTCCGTTGCCCCAACGTGCACCATCCGCCCTGCTTTGCGGCCGTGGAGATGGGCAAAGCCCTCCAAGGGCTCTGCGCGGTAGAACGCGAGGATCGTGTCCAGGTAAGCGCGAAGGGCGTCGTTGCCGGTCGTGACCTGCCACCGCTGGCGCTCGTAGGCACCGAGGTTCTTGATGTCAAACGGCTTGCAATCAGGGACGTTCAGGAGCCGCTTGTGGGTGGTGTGGATAGCTAAGCGTCCGAGATCCGCCATAAGCCAGCGGCGGCCTAGCTTCTCGGCGACGACTCCGGTGGTTCCTGAGCCGCAGAAGAAGTCGGCGACAAGGTCCCCCTCGTTGGATGACATCTCAATTATTCGCTGGAGCAGCGCCTCCGGCTTTTGGGTCGCGTAGCCGACGAGCTCGGCCGACTGATTGTGGATCTTGCTGATATCGGTCCAGATGTCCTGTAACGGGACGCCTTCGTGCTCGCTCTCGTACTTCTTGAGTCGAGGGACACCTCCAGCCTTCTTGGGCCAGTGAAGGCGGCCCTCGGCATCGTGCTTGCGAAGGGTCTCGATGGGGCAGCGCCAGAGTGTGCGGACGCCTTTGTATTCGTAGTCGTAACCTCCGCCCGAGAGCCCGCCAGCAGAGAGGCTAAGCCGCTGATAGCGCTCCCCGCGCTCAGCATCAAACTCATCAAAAAACGTCTCGATGTACTCGGGATCGGCGGGGCGGAGTTGGGGGTTCCAGATGCGATCCGCGAATTTGCTGTAGACGAGGATAGTGTCGTGGATGCTCCCCATCCGCTTCGAGTCGCTGTGGCCGAAGGCTCGTCGCCAGATCACCTCGTTCACCAGGCGCTCGGGCCCGAAGATCTCGTCGAGGACGAGCCGCAGCAGGCTGTTGGCACGCCAGTCGCAGTGCACGTAGATCGTGCCGTTGTCGGCGAGAAGTTCGTGGAGCAGTACTAGCCGCTCGTACATCATTGTCAGATACGAGTCGTAGCCGGCGCCCCAGGTGTCACGATAAGCGTGCTCCTCTAGGATCGACGGCTGCTTCACGAGTTCCTCATCACCAACCTTGAGCTTAATCGAGAAGTCTGCTCCGGTGGCGAAGGGCGGGTCGATGTAGACGAGCTTGACCTGTCCCGCGTATTCGGAGAGCAGGCTGCTCATTACGAGCTTGTTGTCGCCCCAGATCAGCTGGTTGCGCGGCGCGGCGGCGCGATCGGTGTCGGCCGCCACGCCGAAGAGCGCGCCTGTGTCGCGCTCACGCGTCGCTCTGGACTCGTTGATCGTCTCTACAAGTTGAAACGGCAGCGCCAACCGCTCGACGCGCGTCGGCTTGCCATCCCATTCAAGACGAACTCCCACGACGATCTGCTCCCCTTCTGGACCGTGCCGCCAGTTCGGAGATCCAGCGTACCGTCCGCCACGGCGTACAACGCGCCGCGGCCAGCACGTTGAGACCTGCGCCGGGATCTACCCGACGGGCCCGCGAGCTGCTCTGAGATCTCGGGTGGCTCCGGCGACTCTTCCGGGGAGTTCCCGGGGCCCGGTCCGCCCACCTGGGCTTCTTCCGGGGCGCTGCTCGGAGATCTCGGGTGGTTCCGGTGAGTCCTCCGGGGAGTTCCCGGGGCCCGGTCCGCCGACCGGGGCTTCTTCCGGGGCGCTGCTCGGAGATCTCGGTGGTTCCGGTGAGTCCTCCGGGGAGATCCCAGGGCACGCTGGAGCACCAGCACGAGGAGCCCGAGCGCCTCTACGCTAGCCAGCTTCTAAATCCGTGTGATGTTCGGGCGATGTGTTAGGGCATACGCGGCCTAACCGAACGGATCTGCGCGAATGGATGATGAGCTACAGCACTGCGGCGGCGTGGAGTCTCACGAAGCCGCAGTTCGTACAGACGAGCGCATGAACGGGCATGCCGTCGCGAGAATGAACGGTGGCATCGCGGATCGCGATGAGGAAATGAACCTCCTCCGAGACTTTCCAAGCGTTTGCATCACATGCGATGCAATTTGGCTTAGTGACCTTCGCAGTGATTAGCGCTTCAACGTGGTCTTTCTCGCTCATGAAGCGGACACTATCCGAGGAAATGCCCGATTTTCCAACACAGTTCCTCAAGGATGTATGCGTCGGCTTCGGTGCGGAGTTTTGTCTGTGAGCTGAAGAACGGACAGCGCCATATCCGAATTATCGAACACGGGTTTGTCAAGTCATACGTCACCGATATTTGCCGGATTCTGAATCCGGAGGTTCCTCTCGGCCATGGGCAACTCATGGGCAACGCAATGCGTCCGCAGCCGACCCACCACGGGAAGCTGGCCAGCCGTATAGCCCTATGAACATTGGGGATCCGTGGTCATTGGTGGACAGTAGATGACAGGTAAATCGCCCTTCTAATCCGTAGGTCGCAGGTTCGAATCCTGCCGGGGGCGCTATAAAAGCCCTGGTAAATGGGCATTTAAGGCTCATCAAGATCGTGGCGACTTGGCGTTCTCAGCGAATGCAGCTGCGTCGCCATTCCGATCGCGAGCGGCCAGCGGCCCAAGCGTTGAAAGCGATTGTGATCGAGTGCCTCCGTTCCGCGCCCAGTGGGTGTCTCGGGCACGGGTTGGAGATACCTCGGCCGGCGAGAAGGTGAGGTTCGTAGGCGCGCGCGATCGGTTTGACTTGGTGTGTGCGTACATGTGGCGTACACTGCTGTTGATGACGGAAACGAAGAGTCAACGGATGCATCTGCGGGTCGCCGCCAGCGACGATGAGCTTTTCCGCAGCGCCGCTGCTGCCGCGCACGAGTCGCTCTCGGAATTTCTTGTTGAGAGCGGCCGCGAACGAGCGCAGCGAGTGTTGGCTGACCGCACCCGGTTTGTGCTGCCGGCCGCGCAGTGGCGGGCGTTCACAGACGCGCTGGACCGTCCAGCTCGTGTGGTTCCCGAGCTCGTCGAGCTCTTCCGGCTGCCGCGTCCGGAGTAGTGCCCCGCTTCGGCGACCCCGAGCCGCTCACCTCAGACCACGTTCTGGATGGTTTCGTGTGCGGACACCCATCGCTTGACCAGTGGTTGACCCGTCACGCGCTCCAGGCGGGCGCTGCCGGATCGGCCCGGACCTACGTCGTCCTCGACAGCGAACAACACCGTGTCGT
>JAJZID010000027.1:10916-14097 GCA_021810705.1 Actinomycetes bacterium | reverse complement strand
GGTGCGCCTGCGGAAACTGCGCGAGCATCTCCAACCCGCGCAGCACCTGGGCGAGCGCGTCGCGCCGGGTGAGCGCGTAGAAGCGGTCGCGCTGCAGCGAGTCGACCGAGACGTTGAAGCGCAGCTTCGCGCCGCCGGCCCGCTGGCCGGCGGCTACAAGGGCCGCTGCGTCCCGCTCGAGCAGGTAGCCGTTGGTCGTGATCGCCACCTCGTGCAGGCCGTCGGTGGCCGCCAGCATCGCCAGCAGGCGGGGGAAGTCGCGGCGCACCAGTGGCTCTCCGCCTGTGAGCCGCAGATCGTGCACGCCCAGACTCGCCAACAGGGCAACCAGGCGCGCGATCTCCTCGAAGCTCAGGACGTCTCCGCGCTCCAGCCAGGGCAGGCCCTCGGCCGGCATGCAGTACTGGCAGCGGAAGTTGCAGCGGTCGGTCACCGACACCCGCAGGTCGGAGATCAGCCGACCGTGGCCGTCGATCAGAGGCTCGCTCGCTGACATCTTCTGAGGATCGATTGTAGGCGTGACCCGCGCTCTCACCATTCCGCTGCGCAAGCGGTTAGCCTGTGGGGCTATGAGTGAAGAGCTGACCAGGGGTGGGGAGTCGCTTTTCAAGCTCGCCCGCCGCGGTTACGAACGCGAGGACGTGGACGCCTACGTGGCAACGCTGCAGCACCAGATCCGTGAGCTGCAGGCGCAGCTGCAGCAGGGGCCTGATCCCGCTGTGCGAGAGGCGCTGGAACGGGTTGGCGTTGAGGTCGCGAGTGTGCTCCAGCAGGCTCACGACACCGCCGGTGAGGTCGTCGCGCAGGCGGAACGTGAGGCCGGTGAGATCGTCACGCAGGCGGAACGTGAGGCGGGCGAGGAGCGAGCGCGCGCCAAGCGCGAGGCCGCACACGTGACCGCCGTGGCTGAACAGCGCCTGCACGAGCTCGACCTGGACACGGATCGCATCTGGGGTGAGCGCGAGCGGATCGTCGCCGATGCGCGCGACCTCGCGCGCCAGCTGATCCAACTGGCCGATCAGGCTGCCGCCCGCTTCCCCAGTGACGGCGAGGCGACAGCGGCGCTGAATGCGCGCAATTGACACGCTGCATCTGGGGCGCCGGCGCTGGATCTGCTGCTGGCAGGTGGGGGAGGTGCTGATCGATCCGGGGCCCACGCTTGCGCTCGAGCACGTGCTTGCGCAGCTGGACGGCTTCGAGCCGCGCGCGCTGCTGCTCACCCACATCCACTTCGACCATGCCGGTGGTGCCGGTACGCTCGCCGCGCGCTTCCCTCAGGCCGAGGTGTATGTGCACGAGCGCGGCGCGCCGCACATGGTCGACCCGACGCGGCTTTGGTCGAGCGCGGCCCAGCTCTACGGGGAGCAGAACATGCTGTCGCTGTGGGGCGAGTTCGTGGCGGTGGCGCCGGAGCGCCTGCGGATCCTGCGTGGTGGCGAGACGTTCACGGTGGGAGGCGACCGCTTTGACGTGCTCTACACCCCCGGTCACGCCAAGCACCACGTCACCTACCTGCACGAGGACACCGCGTTCGCCGGCGACGTCGCCGGCGTGCGGATCGACACCGCCACACCGACGCTGCCGCCGACGCCGCCGCCCGACATCGACATCGAAGCCTGGCAGCGCTCGATCGAGCTGCTCCGCGCACGACGGCCGCAGCGGCTGGCGCTCACCCACTTCGGCGCCTACGACGACGTCGAGCGTCAGCTCGATGAGCTCGAGGACCGGCTCGAGCGCTGGGCGCAGTCGGCCCGCACGCAGGACCGCGACGCATGGGTGGCGGAGGTCGAGCAGGACGTTCGCGCCACGGTGAGCGCGGCTGAGCTCCAGTCGTTCCTCGCCGCGATGCCGATCGATCAGTCCTACGCCGGCCTGCGGCGCTATTGGGACCGGAGCGCCCTTCACCGCCAGGAACAATGACGTTATTGTTGGCCGCCGATGTCGCAGACCGTTGAATTGCCAAGCGCGCGTGTGCCGGGCGGCGGCACCGGCGGACAGTGGCGGGTTGTGGTGCTCAACGATCACCACAACACCTTCGACCATGTGGCCGAGACGCTGGCCACGTATCTGCCGGGGGTGACGCTGGCCCAGGGCTACCGGTTGGCGGATCGCATCCACAATGACGGCGTGGCGATCGTCTGGAGCGGCGGGCGCGACGACGCACAGACCCATTGGGCCAACCTTGACGGCGCCGGGCTGACGATGGCGCCGCTCGAGGAGGGCTAGGGCACGGCCTCTCAGCCCTGGCATGAGCTGCCAGGCGAGGTGGCAGCGGCGATCAGGCCGCTGCTGCCCGCTCTCGCCGATGAGATCGTCGCCGCGGTCGGCTCGATCCCGGCCTACCAGCGACCCCTCGAGGGTGACTTCGGCGTCGGTGTGCGGGCCGGTGTGGAGGCGGCGCTCACGCACCTGGTGCTGGAGATCGAGGCGGGCGGTCAGGTGCCGCGCTCGGACGTCTATAGGCGTCTGGGACGCGGTGAGATGCGCGCCGGGCGCAGCCTGGACGCGCTGCTTGGCGCCTACCGCGCGGGTGCCCGCGTCACCTGGCGACGGGTCGCGAAGGCCTGCGAGGAGCGTGGCATCGAGCCCGCCACGCTCTACCTGCTGGCCGAGTCGATCTTCGCCTACATCGACGTGCTTTCGGCCGAGTCAGCCGAGGGCTATGCGCTCGAGCAGACCCGCAGCGCCGGTGAGCGCGAGATGTCCCGCAGACGCCTGGTCAGGCTGCTGGTGCGCGACCCGCCGGCTGAGCCCGAGATGGTTGAGCTGGCGGCGCGCGAGGCTGGTTGGGAGCTGCCGCGCCAGCTTGCGGCGATTGCGATCGAGGTTCCCCCGGGCACGCCGTTGCGGCTCCCCGCCGGCGCGATCGCGGAGCGTGCGGGCGAGGTCGAGTGCGTGATCATCCCAGATCCGCTGGCGCCGGGGCGTCGCTCGCAGATCGAGGCGGCGCTGCGCCGGGCGGGTTTTCGGGCAGGCATCGGCACGACCGTCGCCTGGCGCCAGGCCGCTCTCAGCTTCGCGCGAGCGCGAGCGGCGCTCGCGCTCGCGCTCACCCGCGCGGAGCCGTTGATCACCGCCGACCAGCACACCGGCGAGCTGCTGCTCGCCGCCGACCCGGTGCTGGCGGCCGAGTTCACCGGCGCCCAGCTGGCGCCGCTTGCCGGGCTGTGGGCCGGCGGGC
>JAJZID010000027.1:0-10906 GCA_021810705.1 Actinomycetes bacterium | reverse complement strand
GATGAGCAGGGACGGCTGGCTCCGGTTGCCGCCCGGCTCGGCGTCCATCCACAGACCGTCCGCTACCGGGTCGAGCGCCTGCGCGAGCTCTTCGGTGAGCAGCTGGATGACCCTGAGGGGCGCTTCTGGCTGGCGCTGGCGCTGCGCGTGTCTCAGACGCCCGCGGCGGGTACGGGCTCGGGCGCGGAGGGCTGATCGTCGGCTTCCTGGGGCAGCTCTTCAGCCGCGTACTCGTCGTGCCAGACGTAGGTGATCGGCACCTGGTACTTGCCCGAGAAGCGGGCGCGGAACTCGCGCATCTCGGGGCCCTCCCAGTAGCGGTACCAGTCCTCCTTGGAGTCGAACCAGACCTGCTGCAGGATCCGGTAGCGGTCATCACGCGAGCGGTGCACCGCGTAGCGGGTGGCACCGTGGCTGAGCGCCGCCGGTGCAGCCATCTGCACGACCCCGTCAACGAACATGTCTCCTCGCCCCACGGTCGCGTACCACTGGATGTGCATCACGCCCTTGGCCATGTCGGGGCCTGATCTTACACGCAGCGGCGCCGGCGCAGGTCGATCTGGCGCAGCTCACCCTGGAGCGTCTCCCAGGACTCCAGCTCGACGCGCTCGTAATCGGCGCCGGTCAGGTCGTGCAGATCCTGGTAGTACTGCGTCCAGGCGCGCTGCGTCTCGGCTTCGAGCTGGCGCAGAGCGTCGTTATCGGGGGCGATCGCGTTCACGAGCTGCTCCTTAACCTCTCCTTTGACACCACCGATGGTAGGCGCTCGCGCGGTCGCTGACGGCTAACCTGGATTGTCGGTCCGTTAATTCCGTTGAGCTTTTCGGGCCTGGTCAGCGGGCGGGGAAGTTGTAGCTGAGGCTGCGTCCGTCCCACCAGGGGATCTCGGTCTTCTTGGTCTGGTAGTCGGCGTCGAGTAGCGCGGGGGTGTGGGTGCGGCGGCGTAGCGCGACCTCGACGTTGCCGGGGGTGAAGCGTAGTTCGCCGATGCCGTTGATCAGGTAGTCGCGGATCGTGTCGGGTGTCTGGTTGTGGTAGGCGGCGTGTAGGCCGCGGGCGAAGCGGCGGTAGACGATGTCGGCCAGGACGGTCAGCTGTTGAGCGCACTTGGATGTCCGTCATGTCGGGAGGTGTGGTGTTTCAGACTTTGCGATAGAGAAGCCGATTTTTCTAACCGTACGCTGGGTGTGGTTGTGGGGCTGGTTGGTGGGTGTTCGGAGCTGGCTCCGAAACGTCGTCCGTGCCGGGGTTCCGCCGGCGTCCGGCCGGCGGGCGACCCCCTCAAAAGCGCTCCTGCTCACCAGAGCAAGCGGCGCGCCATCATTGTCCTGGGGGCTGGTCATTTCTTGTCTGCTCGATTCTGTCTGATCCGCTGCGCTTGCGCTTGGCGCATCCCTGAAGCACGGGCACGGCGGATGGTCGGGCCACGGCCGTGATGCTCGTCATCGGGGGTTACATACCCGATCGCGGCGTGCAATCTGACCTTGTTGTACTCGTCACGGATCCTGTTGAACTCTGCGTCGAGGACGGCGGGGTCGGTGATCGCGGTCAGTAGCGGCCATTCGCCCTTGACGTGACTGAAGAAGCTTTCGATGTGCGCTTGGTCGGTCGGGGTGCCGGGCCGGCCGTGATGCTGGGTGATCGCCATCAGCGCCATGAACTGGCGGGTGTCGAGCGCTTTCATCTCAGGCCCGTTATCAGACCATGCCACGAGCACCGGGGTGTCGTCGTTCTCGTCAAGCGCCAGGCCGTCCGGTCCGAGCAGCCCCTGATCCTCGAGCGCTCGGGAGAACAGCAGCTGCACCTGTGTGTGGGTCTGCTCGCTCGAGAGCAGATAACCGATCCAGTAGCGGGTGACGACATCAACGATCGCGTAAGCAACCCGTTTGGCACGCGTGAAATGTGTCCCATCCCAAATCCAGATGCGGTTCTTTTCCCAGGAAATCTCGGGGAATGGCAGCTTCAGCGGGCGTGACCGGACCGGGTCGCCCACCAGCCTGACCTGGTGTTTGAGCGCGACCCGCAACACCGTTGAGGGGGACACGAACACCCGCCCTGAGACGGACCGGGTTCGGCGGAGACTGTTTTAGTAGGTTCTCTGTTGGTTGGTGGTGGTCAGATCCTAAGGGGTAGAGAGACCAGCTGGGAGGTCTCGTCGACCACCAGGCTGGGCGCGATCTTAGCGGGACCGGGTTCTTCCCAGGAGCCGTTTTGACCCGGCCGCTCAGCGTCGATTTCGGGCTGGTCGGGGGCTGGGACCCCGGTTTCGGCCTCGCCTGGATCCGGGCGGGGTGTTGTAAGCGCCGCTGAGGGCCTGGCCGAGTTGACCGTGATCTCTGGGTCGGGCGCGATGGGGGTCGTTGCCGTCGCCCAGTTGGTCTCGAACTCGACCGGTGGGATGTCTGCGAGGGACTGGTGCAACCGGCGGTTGTTGAACCAGTCGACATATTCAAGGACAGCGAGCTCGAGCTGGGTGCGGGTCCGCCAGACACGGTCTTTGATCAGCTCCGTTTTGAACGTGTCCACGAAGCTCTCGGCCATGGCGTTGTCATATGCATCTCCGACCGACCCGACCGACGCGAGCACACGGTGGTCGTCGATGACCTGCGTGTAGTCATGGGAGGTGTATTGAGAGCCGGCGTCCGTGTGGGTCACCAATGTGAACTCAGCGCCCGGTGAGCGGGTCCCCAACGCCATCCGTAGCGCGTCCAACACCAGGTCGGTGCGCATGTGGGCGGCGAGCTGCCAGCCAACAATCTTGCGGGAAAACACGTCGATCACGAAGCTGAAATACAGCTTGCCCTCCCAGCACCTGAGGTAGGTGAAGTCCCCTACCCACAGGCGATCCGGGGCTTGGGCGGTGAAGTCACGGTTGACCAGATCAGGGCGCCTCGGTGCGCCCGGGTCAGGGATCGTGGTCCGCCACGGCTTCCCGCGCCGCTTCGCGCCCTGGATCCCGTTGGCCGCCATCAGGCGCTTGACGCGGCAGCGCGACACGCTCTCCCCGGCCCGCAACAACGTCTTCCACATCTTCCGGTACCCGTAGGCGAAATAGTTGTCCTTATGTGTCTGGAGGATCACGGCCAGCAGCCGCTCATCCTCGATCTGGCGAGCTGAACGCTCACCCGTGGCACGCTGGTAGTAGGCCGATGCCGAGACCTCGAGGGTCCGGCAGATGAACTCGACGCCGTAGTCACCGCGCTTGCTATCGATAAACGCGGTCACTTCGGTCGGCTCTCGTCGAGCTCCGTCGCAAAAAACAGGCTGGCGGCACGCAGGATCTCGTTCGCGCGCCTGAGCTCCGCGTTCTCATGCTTGAGCTCCTTGATCTGCTCACGCTCCTGGCTGGTCGGCAGATCCGGCCGCAGGCCACGGTCAGCCTCCGCCTGACGCACCCGCTTTCTCAACGTCTCCGCCGGCAAACCCAGCTCCGCAGCGACATGCGCGACCGGACGATCAGACTCGACCGCCAGGCGCACACCCCGCTCGATCAGCTCCTTCGGATATTTCCTTGTAGGCATGACAACAACTTCCTTCCCGAGAGCCGAAACCCTCGCATAGAAGTCTCCGCCAAACCCGGCCTGCCTCACGATCAGATGGGCAAGACCGAGGTCACCTGGCTGCGCCGAATCGAAAAGCCCATCAACCCGAGCGACCCTCTGCTCGGACGGATCTTCGCAGCCGAGGACATCAGGCGAACGCAGGCGACGTACAGGCTGTAGGTCAACTGGACGGGCAACGGTCGCGCAGCGCAGCTTGGCTCGCTCGCGCCCGAGCATGTCTGGAAGCCGCCTACGCCCAGCACCCCGAACGGTCCGTCCGCAACCCACCAGCCCCGCCCGAACTCCCCACCGCCGCCTGGATCAACAGGCCAAAGGAGGCCGCCACCGCTCAGTAAGTTCGAACACGAAGCGTCTCACCGAGCTTGACAGGCCCCGACGGGCGCCGGCGGTATGAGGTCATCGGGACTTTCGACGAGGACGAGGAGCGCGTCGACGGCGGTTATTGCCATTAGGCGGCTGATGAATGCAGGGCCTCGCACAACGATGAGGTTGTGCTGGTTCTGATGCGCGCGTTTGCTTTGGCGGACGAGTTCGTGCAACCCACTGGCGTCCATGAACGTCAAGCCGCGCAGATCCAACACGACTCGGCGTAAGCCACCGGGGTCAAGCTCGAGGCTGTCGAAAACGTTCGCCACCTCTTGGACTGTCGCGACGTCCATTTCCCCGAACAGCTCAATCAGGGCCGTGGGACGATGAGGCCGACCCCGTCCGTCGCTACCGGTCCAGCCTCTTCTCAGCGAGTTGCGTCCTGGCTGTTCAGGCCGGTCGCCATGCTTGACCGCTGCGACCCTCGGCGACCCGGAGGGACACTGCGGCACAGGTCTGTTGGGTCCGACGTTGGGTCTCGGCTGCCCGCCGGTGACCGCAGTAGCTTCGGTTGCCGAGGACGACACCATGCGCTTCGAACGATCACCGTCAACCCCAACCAGATGAACCGGCAAGCCTGCATTCGCGGGCTGCATATCTCCGTCGCCACCGTCATCGCCATGATCGCTGACGGGATGAGCACCGAAGAAATCCCCGCCGGTCTGCCCGACCTGACCCGCGAGGATATCGGCGAGGCCCTCCACTGTGCCGCCGCAGTCTTCCAAGATCACATGCGGCGCTCCTGCTCGATCCACAATCGAGGTCTTGATCGACCGGTGCCTCTCCGCTGAGGTCGCTCAAGGCTGGTCGGCCGCCGGGCATGACGCCGTCCACGTGGCCAACTGCGGCATCAGCCGTGCCGACGACCAACCGATCCTCGCCCGGGTTTGCCTACGAGTCGGGTGTCATATCAACCGAACCTACTTCGGCGCCGTGCTGGGCTGCCCGGAGAAGTCCCGGTCGTCTCGGTGCTCTCGACGGCGGCTCTCAACAGCACCCTCCACGCCTGGCCTCGTGCCCGAAGGCAGCACCAACTCGTCGTCACCCTCACCAGCTCCACAGAGGCGGAAGGCCCGTCCCGGCTCTGTCGTGGAGCCGACCCGGCCATGGTCAGTCTGATCCCAACGTCCACCGATGCACCGCGCGGTCTCTCGGGGTGGACGCCATCGCTGAGCTGCAAGTTTCCCGGTACGCTCACTCGACGCCGGCGAAGGATGTCCTCACGTCGGCCCGGGGTTGTCGGCCCTTGACGCCTGCCTACCCTGAGGCTACCCTAGCCAACACGCCGAGTGGGAGGAGCACTACATGGAGCGTCGTCCTAGCAAGAGGAGGAAGATCGGGACGCGTGCACTGGGCGCAGGTGCCGTGATGGCGGTGAGTATCGTCGGCGCCGCGACTCCCGCCATGGCCTTATACCCTGAGCGTCACCAGTTCTTTCCTAACAATGCCAATCCGGGCGCAGTGTCGAAGGCATGTGCGATCCTGAATAGGTCTAATAACGGCAATAGTCGGAGCAAGCTCGCTGTGTTCGGTGTCGCTTCACGGCGTTGCAGCGGATCGGGTGGTGGATATGCCTGGGTATACGTATACCAAAGTGGCACCGCCGTCGAGCACGTTGGAGCTCAGTACCCAAGCACCTCCGTCCGCACTGCGCAAGTCGCGTCGGGGGGCTTCGCAGTGTGCTCTATCCCGTCGCCAAACGTTGGAGGCCACCAAGGCCAGAATCACGCGTAGCCGTTCAGGGGGTCGGCAGGATTCGTGGCGGGTGCAGGGAATCTTGCGGGCGTGCGGCGTGAGGAGATTGATGCGGTCTATCGGGCGGGCGCGGACGCGGTTGCGGGGTTGTTCTTCGCGCAGGCGGAGCGGATCGTCGCGCTGGAGGCTGAGGTCGAGGAGCTCAAGCGGCTGATCGGCCGGAACTCGAACAACAGCAGCATGGCGCCGTCCAGGGACTCGCCGCGGGCGCGTGAGCAGCGAGGGAAGAAGCGCTCGTCGGGTAAGAAGCAGGGCGGGCAGCCCGGCCATCAGGGCCGGCACCGGCAGATGGTCGCTGACCCCGATCATGTTGTTGAGCATTGGCCTGGGGCGTGTCAGGGCTGCGGCGGGGAGCTGGCCGAGCGCGAAGCGGCTGGTGATCCAGTAGCCCATCAGGTCTCGGAGGTGATCGTCAGGGTCGAGGTGACCGAGCATCGCCGGATGCGGGTCCGCTGCCAGTGCGGAACGTGCACGCTGGCCGAGCTGCCGGCGGGGGTGCCGGCGGGCGCGTTCGGGCCGGGGGTGCAGGCGGCTGCCGCGTCGTTGTGCGCCGCGCGGGTCGGGCGGCGGGAGACGGTCCGGGTGTTCAGCGACCTGTTCGGGCTGACGGTCAGCCCCGCGACGGTGCAGGCGCTCTTGGCGCAGAGCGCGGTCGCGCTGGAGGACCCCTACCTGGAGATCCTCAAGGCGCTGGATAGCGAGCCGGTCCGTGGCGCGGATGAAACCTCGTGGCCGCAAGCCGGGCAAGGCCAATGGCTGTCGGTCTCCCAGAGCGACCGGATGGCGCTCTTTCAGATCGCCAAGCATCGCGACCGTGACGCCGCCAAAGCCTTGTTGGGCGAGACACCCGAGGGTGTGATCGTGACCGACCGCTACGCCGTCTACCTGTACCTCGACGATACCCTGCGGCAACTGTGTCTGGCGCACGTAGCCAGAGACCTCGTCGCGCTCGGTGAACGCGACGGCGCCCCGGGCCGTCTCGGCCGCCAGCTCTCGCGCGAGCTCGGCAGCGTGTTCGGTGTGCTGCACCAGCCCGGCCGTGACCCGGCCGACCTCGCGGGACTGCGCGAGGACACCGCCCCGCACCGCCAAGCGTTTCACGACCTGCTCGCCAAGGGCACCCGTGGCCGGGACCCGAAGACCCGCCGGTTCTGCCAAGGACTGCTGGACCACGAGAGCGCGCTATGGACCTTCACCCGCGTCCCGGGCGTCCCGGCCACCAACAACGCATCAGAGCGTGCGCTCCGCCACGCGGTTCATTGGCGCCGGACGAGCTACGGCACCCAGACAGACACCGGCAACCGGATCGTCGAACGGCTCCTCACGACCCGCGAGACCTGCCGACTGCAAGGACGGCGACTGCACGACTACCTCACCACCGCCATCACCGCCAACCTCCACGGCCACCCAATCCCACCGATCCTCGCCGCCCCCTCATAGCCCGACCCCCTGAACGGCTACAATCACGCAAACCACTACATGGAGTGCGTCTCCCGTTACGGGTGAGGCCGCCCGAATCAGGAAGGACTTGACATGCAAAGGCGACATCGCATCCTTAATTATCGTACGCCTTGGGTTGTGGCGGGAGCAGTCGTCGCAACAGTCGCAGTTGGAACGGCCATGCACCTGACGTCGGCGCCCTCCGCGAAGACGCCAGATGTGGCCCTGGCTGCTTCGGCGCGAACCGCCCATTTTGCAGCGGATGCCTCGGCCAGTGTGGAACATACTCACATTGCGCGAGGACTGATCCTTAACTACTCAGTCTTTCGAGGCCCCATTGGGACTAGCAACCCATCCGAGATTGCTGCCGGGTACCCAGAGTTGCAACAAGAGTTCAACGACATGATGCAGCCGTCAGACCCGAGTTATCATCTTGGGCTCGATTTCGGTGCTGCTGTACTGCAACAGACCTCTGTGGGCCCTGAGTTACTTGTTCCTGGCGCGCAAGGCGCCTGTGTCCTCATGCAGGTTCCGTCTGGTACACAAGCTGGGCATGAGGCTGCGGTTGCAGCCTGCAACACGGCTGCGAACATTGTGCGGTATGGGGGTGTTGGTGCAGTCTATGGCGATCCCAGCCAAGGCGTGGAGATCGACTACGGGATGGCCTCAAATCAGGTGACTAGCGCGCAGCTCATCGGGCCCACGGGTCGTGTTGCCACTGTGGCGATGAGCGGCAATGGGTACGCCTTCAACGTTGCGCAGGTCAGTCGGCTCGCGCTTGAGAATGCCCGGGGCCAGACGGTGCACTCGTTCGGCATGGGGAATGCGGCGGCGCGAAAGGCCTAAGCTCCAGTCAGGGTAGCTAGGGTCACTCCCGAGTTTTGGCAGACTAGGTGGGTGTGCGCCTTCAGCAGTCCCGATTTCCGAGCTTCGTTCCTTACCTTAGTCCAGCGCAGAATAGGCATGCCTGAGAATTCTGAGCCTGATCTTGCGCTCATAGTTGGCGGTGCTCGCTCGGGAACGACGTTGCTTCGTCAGCTCATGGAGGCGCACTCGGAGGTTGGGTGTCCCCCGGAGGCCGGGCTTCCATCGCTGATGGCGCACATGGCTCAGGTATGGGCGACGGTTGGAGCCGACGTGTCTTCGGAGCAGATCGGCACTGATCCCGGTTATTTACCACGGCAGGGCGTGGAGCTTGGCCCGAAAACACCTCCGCAAGACGAGTCCAAGGCGTCCCAGGCATCATCTCCGCAGCAATCACAGCCTGAACTGTCGGAGGCTGCACGTAAATGGATACGCCAAAGTGTACGAGAGGTAATGATCCGTTATTGTGGGGAGTCGCTGAAGCACTCAAGTTTCGGGGTTATCCGGTGGCGGTGTTCAGTGTCGGCGTGAGCCGACTGATTTGTTGTGGGTTGAGGGCGCGGCCGGTAGCTGGCAGATATTGCGAGGCGATCGTTTCGCGGCGGAGACTTGAGAGGATGTCTTGGTAGGAGGGGTGGCGTTTCTTGGTGTACCAGCGGGAGCGTTGGCGGCGGTGTTTGACGTCTTTCTCGGCTTGGCCGTTGAGGGCGTACCAACAGATCGTGAGTGACTGGCAGAGCAGCCCGAACGGGACGGTCCGCTCGACGGCTTGCTTGACGCGGTTGCGGGCCTCGCCGACGCCGGTGATCTGCTTGGCGTCCTCGATGCACACCTCGATCGACCAGCGCTCGTCGTAGCGCTCGATGATCGCGCCGGCGCTGGCGCGCATGTTCATCGAGACCAGCGCGATGTCGTAGCCGCTGGTGCGATTCGGGCCGCGGACGAGCACGACTCGCACCGGCCGCTCGCCCCAGGTGTCGTAGCGCAGCGCCTCGAACATGTGCACCCTCACCGTCTGAGCCCGGCCGCAGCGCAGCACCTCGGTCTGCTCCCAGACGGTCTGAGGGTCATCCGCGATCTGCCCGAGCGTAGGCAGCCGCTTGCCCTTCTCGGCCGGACGGCCGCGTTTGCCGGTCGGCGGCGGCTTCGGGGCGTAGAGCTTGGCGTTTGACTTCAAGCGAGAGGTGACCGTCAACCGGTCGGCCAGGCCGCGGAAAGCGCCCGTCCCGTACGCCGAGTCGCCGACCAGCTCGATCTCGCGTTCGGGGAACAGCGCCGCCACGAGATCCAGCATCTCCCGTGCCAACACGGGCTTTGACGGATACTCCGGGTTCGGTTTGCGGCGTCGCACCCCACCGTGCGCCTTCGACTTCGCTCTCGCGTCCGGGTCCGGTCGCCACAGCCGCTCGAGCACCGCCAAGCTCACCGCCCGCGTCATGAACGGCAAGCGCACGATCACCGTCAAGATCACCCAGTTATTGCCATAACTGATCTTCGGGCCGTGCCCGGAGGCCACGGACCCGTCATATTGCCACGCCGCGCCGTGCACCTGCTTGCCCGTGCGACCGAACAAGGTGTCGTCAACCGCCAGCTTGATCGGCTGATCGGCGGCAACGAACCTCGCGACCACGAACCCCAGCAGCAACAGCCCAAGCTGATCAGGGCACCACTTACGGTAGGCGAAGAACGCGTGCCCACGCGAGTGATGCCAGCAGCGCTCCAGCCGCGCTCCCAACAGCATCCCGCAGACCGAATGCTCCCCCACCCGGCACACGAACCCCACCACCAGCATCCGGAACGACTCAAACGTCGGCGCACTGAACGCGCCAGCAAAGAGGGACAGTAGACAATCAAGCGAAGATGGAACGACGGGCATCGGTGGCGAACCTCCCTACTCGCAGGATCTAGACACCCCGCGAGTTCGAGGAAGCTGCCGATGCCCCTCTTTTCAGACGCCCGCCGTCGCCGCTACGACCCCAACCCCCAAACTCCTGCAAAACCGTTCAAAACCGCGAAACTTGAGAGGCCTATGACACCGCGGAGAAGACGTGGCGGCACATGGACTTCTGGCAGCACCAGACGTATCTGACGGCGAGGGTGCCGCGCGTTGTGTGCCCGGAGCACAAGGTCAGGCAGGTCGCGTTGCCGTGGGCTAGGCCGCAGTCGGGGTTCACGCTGTTGTTCGAGGCGTTGATCATGGTGATGGTCAAGGAGATGCCGGTCGCGACCCTCGCCGGGCTGATCGGCGAGCATGACACGCGTGTGTGGCGGGTCGTTGATCACTATGTTGATCGGGCCGTGGAGGCCCAGGATCTTGCGGGGCTTCAGCGTGCGGGGCTCGATGAGACCTCCAGCCGTCGCGGGCATGATTACGTGACGGTGTTCGCTGACCTGGATGAGCGCCGTGGCGTGTTCGTGGTTGAGGGTCGTGATCATGAGACGGTGCGGGCGTTCTCGCTGTTCTTGGAGACTCACGGCGGGGACCCCGGCCAGGTCAAGGAGGTCAGCCAGGACATGTCGGAGGCGTTCCTGAAAGGCACCACGGCGTATCTCCCGAACGCGGAGATCACCTTCGATCGCTACCACGTCCGCTCGCATCTCTCAAAGGCTGTTGATGAGGTCCGCCGGGAGGAGTCAAAGCACCACCGCGACCTGCTTCGGAACACCAGGTACATGTGGCTCAAGCGACCGAAGAACCTGACCGAGCGTCAGCGTGATCTGCTCGACGAGCTGCTCACCCAGCCGCTTGAGACCGTCCGTGCGTACACGCTTGCTCAACAGTTCGACAGCTTCTACGAGATCCAGGATCCGGACACTGCGCAAGAGTTCCTCAGACGCTGGATCATCGAGGTCGACGCAAGCGGCCTTCAGCCACTCCAGCGGTTCGCCCGGATGCTCGAGGATCACTGGGAAGGGGT
>JAJZID010000026.1 GCA_021810705.1 Actinomycetes bacterium | reverse complement strand
ACCACGGCCCAGCCTGGGCGCCCGCCACGGCGGCACCGACGGCTGAGCTCACCGCGGGCGCTGCCCGGGGGCCGGCTGCGTTCACCGCGTCAAGCAGCGCTGGCGGCGACACCTGCCCGGCGTCGAAGCCGACCTACGCCCTCTCCCAGGCGAAGTTGACGCTGGCGCTGACCCCGTCCAGCCGGTTCAACCGCCGCTTGATCCGCGTCGCGCGACCCGCAGGTCATGCCGTCGATCGCCAGCGTGGCGTGCTGCGGCGCCTGCTCAGTGACGGCGGTGGCCGTCAGGCAACCTCGTAACCCGCCTCGTCGATCGCCGCCCGCAGGGCCGTGTCGTCCAAATCGTGCCCGTTGACCTCAACCCGCTTGCTGTCGAGGTCCACCAGGACCGACTCGACGCCCGGCAGTTTGGAGATCTCGGTGCTGACGGCCTGGCGACAGTGCTCGCAGGTCATTCCGGGGACCAGGTAAATCGCTTGCTCGGTCATCTCGCTGCTCCTTTGTCGTGGCGTGCCCTGCGACCCATGATATACCCCAGGGGTGTATATGTGAGAGGTTGGTCAAACCGGTCGCGGATGCGGTCGTGGGCCTCGGCGGGGCGCCGGCCAGCGGGCCGGCGCCGGCATCAGCAGTGACCGCGCTGGGGCGCGGTAGGCTCTGTGCATGCCAGAGCTCAGGTCAAACACCGTCACGCGCGGGCGCAACATGGCCGGGGCGCGCGCGCTGCTGCGCGCCGCCGGGGTCGCGCGCGAGGACTTCGGCAAGCCGATCGTCGCCGTCGCCAACTCCTACACACAGTTCGTTCCCGGCCACACGCACCTCGCGCCGGTCGGACAGATCGTCGCCGAGGCGGTCAAGCGGGCGGGCGGGATCCCGCGCGAGTTCAACACGATCGCCGTCGACGACGGGATCGCCATGGGCCACGGCGGCATGCTCTACTCGCTGCCCTCCCGCGAACTGATCTCAGACAGCGTCGAGTACATGGTCAACGCGCACTGCGCCGACGCGCTGGTGTGCATCTCCAACTGCGACAAGATCACCCCCGGGATGCTGAACGCCGCGCTGCGGCTGAACATCCCAACCGTGTTTGTCTCCGGCGGGCCGATGGAGGGTGGGCAGGCCGTGCTCGTGGACGGCACGGTGCGCAAGGGGCTCAACCTGATCACGGCCATGGTCGACGCCGCCGACGACCGTGTCTCAGACCAGGATGTGGCGCTGATCGAGGAGCAGGCCTGCCCGACCTGCGGCTCGTGCTCGGGCATGTTCACGGCCAACTCGATGAACTGCCTGACCGAGGCGCTCGGCCTGAGCCTGCCCGGCAACGGTTCGACGCTCGCCACGCACACCGCGCGCCGCGGGCTGTACGAGCGCGCGGGCGAGCTCGTCGTCGAGCTCTGCCACCGCTACTACGACAAGGACGATCACGCGGTGCTGCCGCGCGCGGTCGCAGGCCGGGAGGCGTTCGCCAACGCGATCACGCTCGACATCGCGATGGGCGGCTCCACCAACACGGTGCTGCACATCCTGGCCGCCGCACAGGAGGCGCAGCTCGACTTCACGCTGCGCGACATCGACGAGATCTCCAGACGCATTCCGTGTCTGTGCAAGGTTGCGCCAAGCTCGGCCTATCTGATGGAGGACGTGCATCGCGCCGGCGGCATCCCGGCGATCTTGGGTGAGCTGTGGCGCGGCGGGCTGCTGGACGAGTCGGTGCACGCGGTGCACTCTCCGACCCTCGGCGAGTGGCTTAGCAACTGGGACATCCGTGGCGGGTCGCCGAGCGAGGCGGCGCTCGAGCTCTTCCATGCCGCGCCCGGGTGCCGGCGCTCCGCAAGCGCCTTCTCGCAGTCGGAGCGTTGGCAGACGCTCGACACAGACCCGGTCGGCGGCTGCATCCGTGACGTCGCCCACCCGTATTCGCAGGAGGGCGGCCTGGCGGTGCTCTACGGGAACCTGGCGGCGCGTGGCGCGATCGTCAAGACGGCCGGTGTCGAGGAGGAGCTGTGGCGCTTCAGCGGTCCCGCGTTCGTGGTGGAATCGCAGGAGGACGCGGTGGACGCGATCCTCGGCGGGCGCGTCGCCGCGGGCGACGTGGTCGTGATCCGCTACGAGGGGCCACGCGGCGGTCCGGGCATGCAGGAGATGCTCTACCCGACGTCCTATCTGAAGGCCAAGGGGCTCGGCAAGGCGTGTGCGCTGATCACCGACGGGCGCTTCTCGGGCGGCACATCCGGACTGTCGATCTGCCACGTCTCGCCGGAGGCTGCGGCCGGCGGAACCATCGCCCTGGTTGAACAGGGCGACACGATCACGATCGACATCCCGGCGCGCAGGCTGACGCTCGAGGTCTCAGACGAGGAGCTTCAGGCCAGGCGCGAGCTGGTGGAGGCGGGCGCCGGCTACCTGCCGCACCTGCGTGAGCGTGTCGTCTCCCCGGCGCTGCGCGCATACGCGGCGATGGCCACCTCTGCAGACACCGGTGCTGTGCGTGACGTGAGCACCGTGGAGCGCGCGGCCGCCGCGGCTGCCGTGTCCGATCCGCTGCGCGCCTGACGCCGTAAGCCCCCTGTGGCCGCTGAATATCGCGCTGTGCTGGCGCGCGCAGGTGCTGCGCGCCTGATCGGGACCGGGCTCGTGGGCAGGATGCCTCAGGGCATGACCTCGCTTGCCACGCTGCTGCTCGTGCGACAGGCGACCGGTTCCTACGCGGCGGCCGGCGCGGCCGTGGGCGCCAGTGCGCTCGCTGGGGCGACCTGCGGGCCGCTGCTCGGGCGCCTGGTCGACCGGGTCGGGCGTAGGCTTGTGGTCGGTCCCGCGGCGGTCCTTCAGGCGTGTGCGTTCGTCGCGCTCGCGCTGGCTGCCCGCGCGCATCTGGGCGCGGCCGTGCTGGTCGCCTGCGCAGCGCTCGTGGGTGCGTCCGTCCCGCCGATCGCGCCCGTTGTGCGCGCACTGTTCGGCGAGCTGTACCAGCAGCATGAGGTGCGTGAGACCGCCTACGCGATCGAGGCAATCTCGCAGGAGACGATCTGGATCGTCGGACCGTTGGCGGCGACGCTTGCGGTGACCCTGGTCTCGGCGGAGTTCGCGGTGGCGATGCTCGCCGCTGTCGTCCTGGCCGGCAGTCTGCTGTTCATGACCTCGCCGCTGCTCGGTCTCGGCGATCAGCACGGTCTGCTGGGCCATCAAGGTGGCTCGGCGCTCGCCAGCGTGGATCTGCGCTGGCTGCTCATACCGGTTTCGCTGATGGGTGTCGCGCTCGGCAGCGTGGAGGTCGGCATCCCATCGCTTGCGCTGCACGAGCACTCACGGGCCGCGACCGGGTTTCTGCTGGCGCTCTGGAGCTTGGGCAGCATGCTCGGCGGCATCACCTACAGCCGGGCACGCTCAGGTGCTCCGCTTGGCTCGCGCTACGCCGCGCTGCTGGCGCTCAACTGCGTCTCGATCGTGCCGCTCACGATCGCTGGCTCGCTGGGCGTGGCTGCGTTCGCGAGCCTGATCGCAGGTCTTGCCATTGCGCCCGCGCTCTCCTGCATGAACTCGTTGGTCGGTCACGTTGTGATTTCCGGCAGCGAGCACGAGGCCTTCGGTTGGACGCTCTCGGGGCTGGTCGCAGGAGTGGCGGGCGGCTCAGCGTTGGCGGGCGTCCTGATCACGCCGGTCGGTGTGCACGCACCGTTCGGGCTGGCGCTCGCTGCTGCCGGACTGGCCGCTGTGGGAGCACTGCGGTTTCGCGGACGCTTCGGTACCGAGGCTGGCGCCATCGCATAGGCGCCGGCGCCGCTCCGTCCGCCGCCGGTGGCAGACTGCGCGGCGATGTATGGGTCGATCCGGGCTGGATTGGTCGGGCTGGCGCTCGCGCTGCTGGCCGGCTTCAGCGGTGCCAGCGATGGCTTCTGGATCGTGCTCCCGGGTGTTCTGCTGATCGCCTCGGAGGGGAACTCGAAGGCCGGTGCTGTCGCGCTTGCGGCACCTGTCGTCGCCCTGGGCGCCGGCGCCGTGCTGGTGCTCGCGCCGGCCGGCTCGCTGCCACCCTGGTGGATGGTTGTGGTCGTGCCGCTCGTGAGCGTTCTCGTCGTCCAGCACGCCTTGAGCCGGCTGCGTCGTGAGCGTGAGAGGCTCGAGCGGGCAGCGCTCAGCGACCCGCTCACGGGCATCGCAAACCGGCGCATGCTGCTCTCGGTGGCAGCCCACGAGATCGCGCGCCACCGCCGCTCGGCGCGGCGCTTCACCGTGGTGATGATCGATCTTGACGGTTTCAAGCCGCTCAACGACCGCTTCGGGCACGCCGCCGGTGACGAGATGCTGCGGGCGGTCGCAGACCAGCTGGTGCGCGCGCTGCGCAGTCAGGACACCGTGGCACGGTTTGGGGGCGACGAGTTCTGCGTGCTGGCACCCGAGACGGCCGGCCCGGAGTCGCTGACCGGCAAGATCGGCGCGGCGGTGGCCAACGCCTCGGCCGGCAACGACGGGCTGCGCGCGAGCCTCGGCACCGCGGTCTTCCCTGACGACGGGACCACGCTTGAGAAGTTGCTCGAGCGGGCTGATCAGCGCCTGCTCGCCGCCAAACGCCGGTTGCCCGACGACGCGCGACGGCGAGCCGCCTGAGCCGCCGCCGGTGGTTGGGGGCGTTGGCGGTGCCCGATCGCGGCTGGCGCTAACGTGTGCCCTCACCGTGTCCGCTGGCAGCGACGATCTCAGTCCGCTCTACGCCTCAGAGGCGCTGCACTGGCCCGAGCAGGTGTCAAACCTGGCAGCCAAGCAGGAGGTCGCCCGGCGGATGGCCGGCCGTGTCAGCGATGGTGCGCTGGTCGGCATAGGGTCAGGTTCGGCGAGCTACCTGTCCCTGCTGGCGATCGGTGACCGGGTCCGAGAGGAGTCGCTTGCGGTCCAGATCGTGACGAGCTCCTACGAGACGCAGGTGGCGGCCGGCAGGCTCGGCCTGCGCACCCTGCCGCTCGGCTCTGTACAGCCGGATTGGGGAGTCGACGGCGCCGACGAGGTCGACCCGCAGGACCGCCTGCTGAAGGGCCGTGGTGGGGCGTTGTTCATGGAGAAGATCCTGTGGGCCACCTGCCGGCGCATGTATCTGGCGATCGATCCGAGCAAGCGGGTGCAGCGGCTCGGAGAGCGCTTTCCGGTGCCGGTGGAGGTGCATCGGCACGCGGTGGACCTGGTCGGACGGGCGCTTGCGGCTCAGGGGTGCGCGCGCTGGGGCCTGAGGCTGGCTGGCGGCAAGGACGGGCCGGTGATCACAGAGTGGGGCAACGTCCTGATCGACGCGTGGTTTGATGAGATACCGCCCGGCCTGCACAGGGAGCTGAAGCAGATCTCCGGGGTGATCGAGACGGGGCTGTTTGAGGGGTACAGCTTCGAGTTGGCCTGAGCGGCGCTGCAAGCCGGGCGGGGTCGCGGCGCGCACGCGCAGCGCGCTACTCGGACTGACGGGAAAGGATCGCCAGAAAGCGGTCGATCCGCTGCTGCTCCTCGGCGTCGAGACCGCCGGCAGACGTTGCCAGCAGGGTCATCGGCCCGCGCTCAGCAGCCCAACGACGGGCCTTCTGACCGAAGGCGGGCGCGACCCATACCAACGGCAGCGACTGCGCATAGGCCATGACCGTCTCTTCCTGGCCCATCGGATCCGACTCGGAGCGCAGCAGCAGGATCGCGCGCTGGCCGAGGTCGTGGGCGACCCGGTCGACCGCTTCGAGCCCCTCGGAGCTGAGCAGCGCCAGTTCGCCTTCGGCCAGCATGTCCCGGCTCCACTCGGACGGAACGCCGGCCAGCGCGGAGGGGGAGCAGACAAAGCGAAAGCGCGGTGATCGCATCGGCAGAACCCTACCGG
Organism: Actinomycetes bacterium; assembly: GCA_021810705.1. Classification (GTDB taxonomy): domain Bacteria; phylum Actinomycetota; class Thermoleophilia; order Solirubrobacterales; family Solirubrobacteraceae; genus Palsa-465. The sequence goes on along the minus strand of JAJZID010000026.1, from coordinate 8,427 downwards.
CTGCGATCTCTGCCCGCCGTCTGGGGTGTCGCGCCGTCGGTCAGCTCGACCGCCACCGCTCCCGCTGCAGGCGAACGGGTTCGCCCAGCGATCCGGCCCGGAGGGTACCCTGCGCCTGTGAGCAGCCGACGGCGAGCGTGGGTGAGTTGGTCCTCTGGCAAGGACAGTGCGATGGCGCTTGGCAGCGTCCGTGAGGCGGGTGAGCTTGAGGTGGTTGGCTTGCTCACCACCGTAAACAGCGAGTTTGACCGCGTTGCCATGCACGGGGTGCGCCGCGCTGTGCTGGAGGCTCAGGCCCGGGCGCTGGGGCTGCCGTTGCATGTGGTGGAGCTTCCGTGGCCGTGCAGCAACGAGGACTACGAGCGGCTGATGGGTGCGGCCGTCGCCCGCGCGCGCGGTGAGGGGATCGATGTGATGGTGTTCGGCGATCTATACCTGCAGGACGTACGTGACTACCGCGAGCGGGCGCTGGCCGGGTCTGGGATCGAGCCGTGCTTCCCGCTCTGGGGAGTGCCAACCGCCGATCTGGCCCGTCAGGCGCTCAGTCGCGGGGTGAAGGCGATTGTCGCCTGCGTGGACAGCGCCCAGGTCGCAGAGCCGATCGCCGGCCGCTGGTATGACGAGGCCCTGCTCGCCAGTCTGCCGGCAGGGGTCGATCCCTGCGGTGAGAACGGCGAGTTTCACACGGTCGTGGTTGACGGGCCGGGGTTCCAGGAGCCGATCGCGGTGCGGCCTGGCGAGGTGGTTACACGCGACGGCTTCATCTTTGCGGACGTGCTGCTCGCCGACCAGGATGGTCCGCTGCAGTAGCCCGTGTTGCGCTGCTACGGACGGTGCTGTGCCCGTGGGGTGGGGCTCAGGCGTCGGCCGTGGCGGCCACCACAAGCTGCTGTCGTGTACCGAGAAAACGCAGTGCCAGGATCGCTATGTCGTCAGGGTGCGGTCCGGGCGGGGACTGGGCCAGCTGCTCGAGCGCCGCGATCAGCGTTTCGGCGTCGGCGCCTGCCTGTCGGGCCAACGCCTGCTCTGGAGCCTCGCGCGGCCCCGGGCCCTGGTCGGTCACGCCGTCGGTGTAGGCCACCAGCCCATCACCCGGTTCGAGCTCGAGCGTCGTGGTGCTCAGGCGGATCGTTTCGAAGACACCCAGCAGATCACCATGTGCATCAACGGCGCGTGGAGCGGCACCGGTGCGGAGGTGGATCGGCGGTGGATGTCCGGCGGCGGCGAGCTCCACTCGCGCCGAGCCTGGGGCCACCTGGATCGTCATGCAGACCGCCGTGATGAAGCGCCTGTCGCTCTGTCGTCCGAGCATCACTGAGTTCAGCAGCCTGAGCGCCTGCTCGGGCGTGGCCCCCTGCTCGAGCGAGCTGCGCAGTGTCCAGCGGGCCATCGCCGTGGCCGCCGCGGCGGCCGCCCCCTTGCCACACACGTCACCGATGATCAGCGCCCACGTGTCGGTGGAGACGGCGAACCCGTCGTAGAAGTCGCCGCTGACGGGCCCGGCGCCGGGCAGGAAGCGGACGGCCAGGTCACAGCCGGGGATCTCGGCGATCGCCTCCGGAAGGATGCTCTCCTGGAGTGTTCGCGCGGTCTCCTCGCTGGACCGTCTCGCCCGTTCGCGGGTGTCGGCGAGATGACCAAGGTAGCCGCCAGTCAGGCCGGTCAACAGCGTGAGCAGCACCAGCGCGCCGATCGCGTCGGTCACCGACTGGTTTGCGATCTGGTGTGCCCGCTCCTGACGTCGCGCGTCGCGCGTGGACAGCTGGCGCTCGAGGATGGCGGCCTGGCTGCGGATCGTGTCGAGCTTCTGCTTGCCCTCGAGCGTTGTCGCAAACGACCTCGACGCGGCCGGATCATGCGCCACCAGCACCAGCACGTGCGGCACGTACTGGTGGATGTAGGCATCGACCGCGGTGATCAGATGCCTGCTCTCGCTCGCATACAGGCCCGTCCTGGCGATCGACAGTCTCAGCAGCCGCACGGTGTTGGGCAGTTCCCGGTCGGCGAACCGCAGCGGCGAGAGAAACAGCCGCCGGCGCGTGATGACATCGCCCCGCAGCCCCGTCTCGGCGTCGACGGCAAGACGCTCGAGGTCGACGACTCGTAGCAGGTAGGCGTCGCCTCGGATCGTCGCGTTGGCGCTTGCGCGCAGCTGAAGCGTGTTGCGCAGCAACAGACCCAGTCCGACGGCAACGAGCAGGGCTCCGATCGTCACCGTCAGAACCACTCGGACCCGCAGTCCCAGGCGGTTGCGTCTCATATCTCGACCTTCCCCAAGTTCGGTTCGGTGACGAATACGCCGAGCAGTCCGACACACCTGCGTGCAGAGCAATCGTATAGGTGCGCGGCTGGACGCCGTACTACGCCGCGGAGTCTGAGGTCTGCGCCCGCTCCCAGGCGGCGCGGATCTCGGCGCTGATGCGGCCACGCTCAGCGGTCGCAAAGCCGTGCGACCGTGCCCACGACCGCAGCTCGGCGCTGGTGGGCACGGGGGCGGGCGGGCCGGCGGTCGTCTCGATGGCCTTTGCCGCGGCGACGCGGGCTGCTGCGGCGGGCTCGTCACGCGCCCAAACATACGCCGCAGCCAGATATCGATAGGTCCACTCGCACGCCAGCTTGCGGGTCTCGCAGTGCACGATCGGGACGTTGGGCCAACGGATCTGCAGCTCGGCGAGGCCGTCGGCGATGCTCGCTGGCCGCACGTACTCGTGCGAAAACACGCGTGCGTAGCCCTCCTCAACAACCACGGCGGCACGGGGGAGAGCGGCCAGCTCGGCCAGTGCGTAGCGCAGACGGCCGCTGGTGAGGCTTGCCACCAGGTCTTGCATCGACTTTCGCTCGACCGCGCAGACGATGCGACCCGCAACGGCCACGGCGTAATCGCCGCAGGCAAGACCGCGCCTGGTCGTGCGGGCCTGCTGGTCCGCGAACCGGTACGGGTAGCGCTCGTGTGCGTCGACCAGGATCTCCAGTTCGCTCAGGCCCTGCGCCCGCGCGCTCGGCAGCACTACTTCGGGGCGTGCCTGCTTGCGGGTGCGAGGGGACTGCCAGAAGATCGCCTCACGGCCGCGCGCTCGCGTGAACACAAGCTGTGAGCGCTGCTCTCGGCCGCGGTCGCAGACGATGTCGATAGCCGCGCCACGGCGTACGCAGGAGCGCAGTTGCACCCGCTCGACGAGCTCGGGCCGATCGGGCCACTCCTCCCGCCCGGCGGGGTGGCAGTAGAGGGCACCGGTGCGGGGCCAGGTGCCCTTGGTTCGGAAGAGCAGGCCTCCCTCAAGCGGCAGCCACAGGAGGTATGGCAGCGAGCTTGAGGGGTCGGGGTTGCGAGCCAGGAGCATCTCCATCTTCATGTCCCTCAGTGTGAAGGGCGCTCCGGAGCCTATGCCGTTGGTCACATCGTTCTGCCCGAGCGTCAGGCCCCCGGGCAGTACGTGCTGGTCACGGGGATCGTCAGCGTTGTAGTGCCGGTCACGGTCGTGTTCGTGAGCGGTGGGGCAGTTGGACCCGAGGTGAGCGTCTCGTCCGCCGGCAGCGGCCCGCCATGATCCAGCGCGACGAGCGCGGCCGCGCGTCGCTTTAGGTAGGCGTTGAGGAAGGCCACCGTCGCGCGGATCACGCCGGTGCGCATTGGCCCCGGGTCGACGTAGGGGGGCTCATGCTCTGCGTTGGGGATGTTCAGGTAGTACTTGGGTTGTGGCGCCGCGTTGTAGATCTGGACGCTGCACGCGGGCACGTTGATGGTGTCAGCGCTGCCCTGCGCGACCAGCAGCGGCGGTGACCCGTGGGAGAAGTAGCTGCCGCCAAATGTGCTCAGCTCGGCACCGGAGAGGACCACGGCTGCCGCGATGTGGGGCAGTTCGCAGCAGGAGTCAGCTGCCGCCGCGAGCGTCACATCGCCGCCGTCTGAATGGCCGATCAGCGCGATCTCGCGCGGGTTGATCAGGTGGTACAGGCGGCTGTGCCGGTTGCGCGAGGTGGCCAGCAGCGAAGCCAGCACGAAGCGCAGGTCAGCCGGATGGTGGATGATGTCAGCCTCATAGAGCCTGCCGAGCCCGGTGCTGGGCCCGGTGCTGTCGGTGTCCGGGTAGGTTGGTGCGGCGACCACGTAGCCGGCCCTGGCCCAGGCGTGCAGCAGGCCACCGTAGACGGTCGGCGCCAGGTCAAACCCTTGAGAGAAGATGATCAACGGGTAGGTCCGCCGCGAGTTCGCGCGAGCCGCGGTGCCGATCCTGGCAGCCCTGGGCGCCTGATAGCTCGGGTAGAGCACGAGCGTCGGAAGCGTACGAACCGGCTGCCCGAGCGCGTTCCTGCCGGTCGCGATGTCCGGATCGGACGGTTCTTGGAAGGTGAGATTGAGGCGCGATACGACCAGTCGGGCCTTGGCGGCCGGTTTCCGATTAGCGTCGGTGGCGGACCGCGAGGTCGTCGTCCGGTCTGTCGTTTGCGTCGGGGCGGTGGCCTCGCGCGGCGCGCGTGCTGGGCGCTTTGCGCCGCTACCGGCGATCGCGTTGCCCATCAGGACGGCAGCCACCAGTACGACGGCTACTGTTCCCGACAGCGCCAATCTGCGTCGCCGATACCTGCCTCCGGGCCGGTTGTGGCGCGTGTCGTGCCCTCGTTCCAGATCCTTGCGGATCGCGCGAAGCTCACGCTCGGCGCGACGAGGCATCCGCGTCTCGGTTTGGCGCTCTCCGCCGGGCGGGCGCGTCCAGTCCGCTGCCGGCCGGTCTAGGTCTGTGGGCCCTGGTGGGATCGGTCAGCCGGAAACGGCCCAACGCGACGTTGACGGCGAGCGCTTTCAATGCTGCTCGATGGTACAAACCGGCGCCACTGCACCGGTCCGTAGTCGCTGGAGCTGGGCGGCAGCGATGGGCGCGGCACGCCCGCCGCGCTTGGTCGGCCCGATCCGCTTCACGGCCCGACGCGAGGGCGAGCACACAGATAAAGGTAAGTTATGTCTCACGTCTTGCTGAGGCTGCCTTGACCTTGGCCTGTGAGCTTCTCACCCAGCTGCAACGCCGATTGTCGAAGCATCCGCTTGGTCCGGCGCCAGCGTCTCCGTCGACCATGACCACCGAACAGCACCCATCCGAGCCGCCGCAGCGGGCGGTCGTGCTCGGATGGCCAGATTCAGCCTCCGGCGAGCAGCCGCGGCCAGCAGCGCCAGAAGCCACGCCACTGCCGATTGGCGTGCAGCCGATGACGCGCGCCCAAGCGCTCTCGGCAAAGCGCGAACGTGAGCTCTGGGACAGTCGTGCGCAGAGCTGGGATACGACCAGCGCTGCCGGTCTCTCGCAGGTTGTCGCGGCCGTCGTGGAGGCCTGCGAAGCGGCGCACTCACCCGTCACGCTGGACATCGGCTGCGGTTCCGGCCAGGTCACGCTGCCGCTGGCGCCCTCCTGCGCACACGTGCTCGCCGTCGATATCAGCAGGCCGCTCCTGGAACGCCTGGAGGCAAAGGCGCGCGAGCTCGGGATCGAGAACGTGAAGACCGTCGCCACACCGGTGGAGGCGCTGGAACTGCCCCATGAGAGCCTCGATCTCGTTGTCACAAATTACGCGCTGCACCATCTCCGTGATGCCGACAAGGAGCTGGTTCTGGCTCGCTGCATGGGCTGGCTGCGGCCGGGTGGCCGACTGGTCATCGGCGACATGATGTTTGGTCGCGGCTCGAGCGTCGAGGACAGGACGATCATCACCGCCAAGGCCCGTGCGATGCTCGCGCGCGGTCCCGCCGGCTGGTGGCGTCTGGTCAAGAACATCGTGCTCTTCTCGCTGCGTATCCGCGAGAAACCGATGACGGCGGCGCGTTGGGAGGCGGCTGTCCGCGAGGCCGGCTACACGGACGTGCAGGTTCGCCGGATCGTCGCGGAGGCCTGCGTTCTCACTGCGACCAAGCCGCTCACGACCACCTGACCCAAAGCGCGTGTTGTGGCGCACTGTGCTCGCCGTCGGGCTCGCCGCGCTGGCGCTGGTCCTGGTCTTGGGCGGTGGGCATGCCAGCCCGTCTCGGACGCCTCACAGCACGAATGCATCTGGTTCGGGCGCGGCTCACGTCAGCGTGTCGAATCGGGTCTCGACTGACGTCAAAGCTGCCAGGCCGGTAGCCCGGCATCCCAGGTTTTCACCGTGCCCCGGGCGCAGGGTCGCGGGTCGCCCGCAGACATTGAAGCTGCCATCGACGCTGACCGTCGCGTTCCGCTGCGAGATGGAGGCCCTGTGGAAGGGGATCCGGACAGGCCGGCTCGCGCCGGCCATGCCAGCCTTCTTCCCAGAGGCAGCCTATGTTCGGGTCAAGGCCATCTTCGACCCTCAGGCAGACTGGCACCAGCGCCTGGTCGGCCATTACGCGCTTGACCTCAAGGCCGCCCACGCCCTGCTCGGGGCAGGCGCGGCCACGGCCCGTCTGGTCCGCGTGATCGTGCCGGCGTCGTTCGCGCACCTGGTGGCGCTCAACGTCTGCAGCAACCGAGACCAGTACTGGGAGACCGCCAACTCGCGACTGGTGTATGAGGAGGGTGGTGCTCTGCACTCGCTCGGTATCGCGTCGATGATCTCTTGGCGCGGGTTCTGGTTTGTCGTTCACCTGGGGGCGGTGCTCGAGGACGGCTCAACGGGCGTTGTGGATGCTCCCAGCAGCGGCGTCGGCGTCGCGGTCCCGTCCGGTACCTGCTGACGCCGCGACAGCATTCGACTCCGGCCTGCTGCTCGGAAGTCAAGTCGTCTGTAGTGGTGTAACCCTCGATGGCGGTGGACGGGTCTCACCTGCGGGTGAGCGGCACCTCCTTGCTGGGGTCACGCGCGTGCGCGCCGTCGTGGGGTCAGGCTGCAACGGGGAGCTTCTGCACCGTCGGTTCGGTGGCTGTCTCGCCGGGTGTGGCCAGCACGAGTGCGATTGACTCGAACGAGAGGTAGCGGCGGCTGAGCGCCCACTCGTCGTTCTGCTCAGCCAGTAGCGCGCCCGCCAGGCGGATCGCTGCCTGGTCGTTGGGGAACCTCAGTCTGAAGGACGCCCTGATCCTGGCTGGATGCGGGCTGTGCGCAGCTGGCAGGCGGCCCTTCGGGGCTCTCCTGGCCGACGACACCTGGTTGGCTTCATCCGCGGCCGGCGCTTCGCCGAGCTGCCCGGGCTCACACCAGGCCGCAACCAGGCCCACGACAACCGTCGCGAAGCCTGTTACCCGGCCGATCACACCACCCATAGGGGAGGTGGCGCACGGGTCGTGAATCCCAAACGCGAACGGCCCGCGGATATCGGCCTTTCCAAGCGGCTGAAGAGACTCGAACTCTCGACCTTCTGCATGGCAATCGCAAAAATTGGCCTTGAGTTCCGATGAAATGTGGAAAAAGCCTATATCTACAAGGGTTTCAGAGGCCCATTCTTGCCCTAGTTTGGTAGCGCCGGTGGTAGCGCCGTGGTAGCGCCGGTGTAGAGTGGTTGCAATGGACAACCACAGGCCTGCTGGCGCGGTGTTGTTTCGCGGGGGCAAGGGTGGCGCCAGCGACGTCGTCTACGCCGTAGCCAAGTGGCGGGACTCGAACGGTCGTCAGTGCTACCGACGCCTGGGTCGAGCCTGGATGCAGCTCGACGGCTCCGGGGCCTGGCGGCCCCGTCGTGGCCGAGCTCCTGAGGGATATCTCGATCGGCGAGCTGCCGAGCGAGCGATGGACGCGCTCATCGACGATGTCGAGCACGAGCTCGTCTCGGCGCGTCCTGACCGTGAGGCGACCTTCGCCGACGCCGTCGTCATCTGGCGCTCGTGGGCGGAGCACACCAAACGGCTGAAGCCGGCGACGCTGCGCAACTACGACGCGCTGCTGAGCGAGCCCGGCCGGCGCAAACGAGGGGAGGGCGAGAACCTCGCGCGGATCATGCGCGCATTCGGCGATCGCAAGATCGCCGACATCACCGCCGTGGACATCGAGCGCTTTCTGCAACGCCTCGACCGTGAAGGGCTCCCCGGCCGCAGCGTCAACGCGCACCGCCAGGCGCTGGCCAACGTCTTTGAGCACGCGACTCGCGCGGATGTCTTCTCGCTCCCATCCAATCCCGTTCGCGGTGTGGAGAAGCGGCGCGAGGACTACACCAAGCCTCCGGAGACGTTCACCGTCGAGCAGATCCATGCGGTCGCTCGAGCGGCACGCGCCGGGGCGCATGTCAACGGCGGCCGCCGCTGGGCCTCGGCGGACGAAGACCTCGAGCAGCAAAAGGCCAACGTGCAGGACGCTGTGATCTACACCGTCGCGGGCTTCACGGGTCTGCGGCAGGGCGAGCTGCTGGCGCTCCGCTGGAAGCATGTCCGCTTCGCTGACCGCACGCTCGTTGTGGTGGCCGCCATGTCGGCCGGCATCGAGTCGAGCACGAAGTCTGGCAAGTGGCGGGCGGTCCCGCTGGTCACCGATGCCTTCGTCGCCCTCGACGAG
>JAJZID010000025.1 GCA_021810705.1 Actinomycetes bacterium | reverse complement strand
CGACCGCCCGCCAGTTCGAGCAGGCATGGGGTGTGCCGCTGAGCCGCAAGAAGGGCTACACGATCCCGCAGATGTTCGACGCCGCGATCGCCGGCGACCTGAAGGCGATGTACATCTTCGGCGAGGATGTCGCCCAGACCGACCCGGACACAGCGCACGTCATCGCGGCGCTCGAGAACCTGGAGTTCCTGGTCTGTCAGGACATCTTCGAGAACGAGACCAGCAAGTACGCGGACGTGATCCTGCCCGCCTCATCTTTCCTCGAGAAGGCCGGCACCTTCATCAACGCGGAGCGCCGCTTCCAGCTCGTCGAACCCGCGATCGATCCTCCCGGTGGCGCCAAGACGGACTTTGAGATCATCACCACCGTCTCGCGGATGCTCGGGCACGACATGGGCTTCCAGACGCCGTGGGACTGCCTGGACGAGATCGCCCGGCTGACGCCGCAGTACGCCGGTGTCAGCCGGGAGCGGATCGGCCGCCACGGCCTGCAATGGCCGGTGCGGGCCGACGGCTCGGACTCGCCGGTGCTCTACGACACGTTCTTCGACAACCCCGAGCTGCTCGGCAAGTTCGCGGCGCTGCCCTACAAGGAGCCCGGCGACGCTGCCGACGATGAGTTCCCGCTGATCCTTGTCACCGGCCGTGTCCTGCAGCACTACAACGCCGGCACGATGACGCGCCGGACCAGCAACATCGATCTGGTCGACAAGGACGTTCTTGAGATCCATCCTCAGGACGCCGCGCGGCTGTGGGTCTCAGATGGCGATGTCGTGTCGCTGCGCAGCCGGGTCGGACGGATCGAGCTTCAGGCGCACGTCACCGAACGCATCCAGCCAGGCCACGTCTTCACAACCTTCCATTTCCCGGAGACGAGGACCAACTTGCTGGTCGGTCAGTCGGCGGACATCAACACGTCCTGCCCCGAGTACAAGGTCGTTGCCGTGGACGTGCGACCGGTGGCCGAGCATCCCGCCTATGTGCCGCAGCTCGCGGCCGTCTGATCGATCGCGGCGCTCAGGCGTGAGGACATACGGCAAGGTTCTGTGGTCGGCGTGTCTCGACCACAGCCTTGCCTGCGGCCATGAAGGCGCGCGCGTCGGCGCTTATCTGCACGACGTTCAGCGCACTGGCCGGTAGCGTGCCGGCCGACACGCGGCTGATCAGCACGACGTCGTGAACGAGCCGCCTGCTCGTTGACAGGAACCGGCGCTCGAGCCCGAGTTGGCGGACCGTCGGGGCCAGCGTGAGCAGGCAGCGACCCCGAAAGCGGCGAGCGAGGACCTGCTGTCGCAGCGCGGACTGGCCCCGGTACAGCGAGCCGGTGGCGCGACTGATCGCCTGGTACTCGGGCTCAAGGCAGGCGATCAGCGTAAGCTGCGCCGACGTGAGACCACCGGCCGCCGTCGATGTGCCGGTCGTGGAGCTCGCGGTCGTGGTCCCGGTGACGGTCTGGGTGAGCGCGGCGCAGCGTTGCGCGTCCGCGTTGAAGCCGGCGAGCGCCTGCTCGACGCCGACGCCCGTGGTGCAGTTGCTGCGCACGGCGCGCAGCAGCGCCGTCGACTCGCCAACCTTGCGGCACGCGGCGTAGAGTCCGTTCCAGGTCAACCTACCGGTCTTCACGGCCCGCCTGAACGCCGTCAGCTCGGCGTTCAGCTGCCGGTACTCGATTGCCGTCAGCTCGCCCCGGTGCGCCGCCACCGGCTGCGTGGCGCTGGCGGCGCCGGCAACCGCACCCGCGGTCGCAACGGATAGAGCGAGCAACACCGCGAGCCGTTTCAGCGCACGCACGAGCCAGAGCTTACTAGGCTCTGCCGCGCGCCCTATCGACCCACGCGACCCGCGTAAAACGCGGCTTCGAGCCGGCCAAGCTCGGTTGCCGGCGGCTCGCCGTACAGATACTCGGCCGCGATCGCGCCCCAGTCAGCACCCGCCCGCAGCGTCTCCAGTACTGCTGCCACGACGCCGTGCATCCTTCTGATCAGGATCGCCTCGGGTGGCAGCGTCAGCTGGTTGACCTGCTCGCGAGCTGCGGCACGGCGCGCGGGCTCGCTGCGCTCGTGCCCATGCGCCGCTGGCGCCGGCTCGCCCCCGTCCCCGGGGTCGGCGGCCGCAAAGCGCCGCTGCCCTGGCAGCGCGTACCAGCCGGTGGCGCGCCGCATCAGCGCCAGCACGAAGCTCGCATCAACTGCGCCGGCGCGCTGCGCTGGCAGGTAGCCGGCGCCGACCAGGGCCTCCTTGAGCGCCCGCTCATCGTCCTCGCGTACCGCGCGCGCAACGGCAGCTTCGCCGCTGACACGCTCTCCGCTGACCTGGCGCAAAAGGCCGAAGTCAAGGAAGCAGACATGCCCGTCCGCACAGCTCAGGTAGTTGCCGGGGTGCGGGTCACCAAGCGCGATCCGGTCGCGGTAGAGCAGCCCGAAGAAGAAGCGGAAGACGATCTCCGCGTAGTGGTCGCGCTGCGCTTGCGAAGCGGCCCGTATCACCTCGAAGCGTTCACCCGCAACGTAGTCTGAGACCAGCACGCGCCGACTGGACAGGTCGCTGTGCACGCCCGGAACGCGCATGAACGGGTGCCCCCGCAGAAGCCGCTCGACCCGTCGCTGGTTCTGGGCTTCAAGCTCGTAGTCGAGCTCCTCACCAATCCGCTCGCGCAGCTCCGCGCCAAGCGCCCTTGCGTCCAGTCCCGGAGCCAGCCTCCGGATCAGTGGCACCAGCAGCATGGCGTTGCGCAGATCCGTCTCCACCGCCTCAGCGACCCCCGGATACTGGACCTTTACGACCACCTCTGCACCCGTGATGGTGGTGGCCCGGTGCACCTGACCGATCGACGCTGCCGCCAGCGCGCGCTCGTCAAAGTCTTTGAAGAAGCGCTCGAGCGGGCCGCCGAGCTCCTGCCGCAGCAGCCGCTCGATGCTCCCAAAACCGACCGGCGGCACGTCGTCGCGCAGGCTCGCGAGTTTGCGCTGGAGCTCATCGCGCTGTTCCTCCGGCAGGCCGTCGAGGTCAGCCAACGAGAGCATCTGGCCGACCTTCATCGCTGCGCCGCGCATCTGCGCGAGCCGGTCGACCAGCTCGTTGATCAGCGCGGCCGTCCTGGCCTGCTCAGCCGCAGCTGCCCGCTGCGGTGTGCGCACCCGGTTGGCGGCCCGCATCCCGGCCCAGCGTGCGCCCTGGCTGGCGGCCAGGCCACCGATCCGTGCCGTCCTCGTCATCCTGCCGGATGGCAGCGTTGCCGCCTCGGTCACGGGCTCCTCTGCGGGCTTGGCCATAGCGTCGAGGCTAGCGTCCTCAAGCCGCGTGGCATCCTCTCTGTTGATGGGGGCACACACAATTTGGCCGGGCGGCCAATCAGCAGGGACCGGCCGCCCTTGAGCCGGCGCGGTGCGCTGCTGTTCGCGGCGCTGTGCATCATCTGGGGACTCCCCTACCTGCTGATTCGCATAGCGGTGCGGGATGTCTCACCGGCCTTTCTGGTCTTCTCGAGGACCGGGATCGGGGCGCTGCTGCTATTGCCGCTGGCCGCACGCCGGCGGCAGCTACGCGAGGTGCTTGATCACTGGCGTTGGCTGGTCGCGTTCACCGTCACCGAGATCGCGGTGCCCTGGTTTCTGCTCTCGCGCGCCGAAGAACGCCTGACGAGCTCGCTGACCGGCCTCATGATCGCTGCCGTGCCGCTGATCGGCGGGCTGCTCACCGCTGGCGGCCGTAGCGACCACCGGCTCGACCGCCGCGCCTGGAGCGGGCTGCTGGTCGGCCTGCTCGGTGTCGGTGCGCTGGTTGGTCTGGACTTCGGCCGGGTCGGGACGGGCCCACTCGTGGAGGTGGTCGTGGTCGTGACCGGCTACGCCTGCGGCCCGCTGATCCTGGCCCGGCGCCTGATGCATCTGCCTGCGCTCGGCGTCATGTCGCTGGCGCTGGCGCTGACGGCGATCGCCTACGCCACGCCGGCGCTGCTCACGCTGCCAGCCCACCTGCACACCGACGCGGCGCTGTCGATAATCGGCCTGGGGGTCATCTGCACCGCCCTGGCCTTCCTGGTCTTCTTCGCGCTGATCGCCACGATCGGTCCAGTACGCGCGACCATCGTCACCTATGTGAACCCTGCGGTGGCTGCGGTGCTGGGTGTGGTCGTGCTGGACGAGCGCTTCACCGTCGGCATGGCCGCCGGCTTCGCTCTGGTGCTGGGCGGGTCGCTGCTGGCGACAGGGCGCCGCCGGCTCGAGCGCGAGCCGGCGGACGCGGCAGGCGCCGGCTGAAGCGCGCTCGTGCTCACCGCGGACCCTCTGTCTCGAGATCGGCCGCAAGGTTCGGAAGCCTCAGCTCGAGGCGCTCCAGCTCCAGCAGATGCACCGCCGAGAGGCGCTCGAGGCGGGCGGCCCCATCATCTGTGAGCGCCAGACGTACGACGCGGTGGTCGGCGTCGTCGCGGCTGCGGGTTACAAGCCCGGCCGCGTCGGCCCGGTTGACGAGCTCCACCGCGCTGTTCTGGCGCAGCAGCAGGTAGCCGGCAACCTCACCGATTGTCGGTCCGCGGGGGTCGGCATGCCCCCGGATCGCCAGCAGCAACTGGTGTTGGGAGCCGGTGAGCCCCTCGGTTGCTGCCTGCTGCTCGCTCCAGTGCAGGAAACGGCGCAGCTCGGTGCGCAGCCGCAGGAGTTGGGCATAGGTTTCGTCAGGCAACTTCGATCGTGTCACGATATCATCGTCCTACGATGCATCCCCAGCGCTCGGGCGAACATCTGGGTGATTTCACCGCAACACCGAGCCTGTTGTGGCTGGTCCCGGTTGCGCTCTTCATCGGGGCTCTGGCGACGGCCATCGCACTCGTGCTGCTCGACATGATCGCGTTCTTCACCAACGTCCTGTACTTCCAGCGGCTCAGCCTGCATCTCGTCTCACCCTACGGCAATCGCCTCGGTTGGGCATCGGTGGCGATCCCGGTGATCGGCGGCCTGATCGTCGGGCTGATCGCGCGCTACGGGTCTGAGCAGGTGCGCGGGCACGGTATCCCCGAGGCCATGGAGCGGATCCTGATCAACGGCAGCAGCGTGCAGCCGCGGCTGGCGATCCTCAAGCCGATCGCCAGCGCGATCAGCATCGGCACCGGCGGCCCGTTTGGCGCCGAGGGGCCGATCATCCTGACCGGCGGCGCGTTCGGCTCGATCATCGCCCAGGCTCTGCCACTGACCGCGGCGCAGCGACGCACCCTGCTGGTCGCGGGCGCCTCCGCGGGCATGAGCGCCGTGTTCGGGACGCCTGTGGCAGCGACGCTGTTTGGCGTGGAGCTGCTCGCCTTCGAGTGGAAGCCCCGCTCGATGACGCTGATCGGCCTGGCGTCGGCGACGGCTGACGCGCTGCGCATGCTGCTCGCGAGCGCCGGCATGGTCGCACCGCAGCCGCTCTTTCCGATCCCGCACCACGCCGCGATCGCCGGCCTGGCCCTGCTTGGCGCGGCCCTCATCGGGGTCGTCGTCGGCCTCGCATCGTGGGTTATGACGGAGGCGGTGTACGGGGCCGAGGACCTGTTCCGGCGGCTCGAGGGCCGGGTGCACTGGATGTGGTGGCCGCTGCTCGGCGGGCTGATCATCGGCCTGGGCGGCATGGTCGACGCACGTGCCCTGGGCGTCGGCTACGACACGATCCACGCGGAGCTGCTCGGCCAGCTCGGGCTCGGTGCGCTGATCCTGCTGCTGGTCACAAAGCTGACGATCTGGTCCTTCGGTCTGGGGGGCGGGACGAGCGGCGGCATCCTTGCGCCGATCCTGATGCTCGGTGCCGCGCTCGGCGGCATCCTCGGACATTGGCTGCCCGGCACGCCCGTCGGCCTGTGGAGCCTGATCGGCCTTGGCGCGGCTCTCGCCGGCGTCACGCGCTCACCCTTCACGGCGATCGTGTTCGCGTTCGAGCTGACCCACGACACGGGCAGCCTGCTGGCGCTGCTGGTGGCCGCCAGCTGCGCGCAGCTGGTGAGCGTGCTCGTGCTCAAGCGCTCGATCCTGACCGAGAAGGTCGCCCGCCGCGGCCACCACGTGATGCGCGAATACGGCGTCGACCCGCTGGAGATGACCTTCGTGCGCGAGCTCACACGAACCGATGTGTACACGCTCGACCCCGACCGGCAGGTCCACTCGATCCACCTGCTCTGGGGCGATGGCACACGCGCCCACCAACAGCGCCTGTATCCGGTGATAGATGAGGACGGACGCCTTTTGGGAGTCCTCCCCTGGTCCGCGGTGCGCCGCCACGACCATGATTCATCGACCGTCGGTGAGGTGATGAGCCACGAGGTGACGGTGGCCACCACCGACGAGACGATGCGCACCGTCGCCGACCGCATGGCCGAGCATCGGCTGAGCGCGCTGCCCGTCGTCGAGCCCGGCCCCGGCGGCAGGCTGGTCGGCCTGATAACGGCCGTTGACCTGCTGCGTGCGCGCCGCAAGCTGCTGGCCGAAGAGCATGACGCACAGCGACTCCTACCAGCAGCCAAGCACGGCTGAGCACTTCGCGAGCCCGCTAACTACCCTCTCGTAGGTGACGCTCGCCCAGTTCGGCCAATACCCAGCCGCACGCTTTGCGATCGCCCACATCTCGGACACACACCTGCTCGCATCCGGAGCCCTGCAGTTCGGGGCGATCGACACCGAGCCGCATCTGCGCCGCGCGCTCGAGCTGCTCGGCGACTTGGAGGAGCCGCCACAGGCGATCGTCGTCAGCGGCGATGTGGCTGACCGCGGCGAGGTGGATGCCTACCGGGTCGCAAAGCAGATCGTGGAGACGGCGGCAACGCGTCTCGGGGCTCACGTTTTCTGGGCGATCGGAAACCACGACGACCGCCGCGCTTACTCGAGCGTCCTGTTCGGCGAGGAGTCCGAGGCGCCGCAGGACCGCGTTCACGAGCTTGACGGCCTGCGGATCATCAGCCTCGATACGACGCTTCCCGGCCACCACCACGGTGAGCTTGAGCCAGGCCAGCGGGCCTGGCTCAAAGACGTACTCTCGACGACGGCGCGGCACGGCACGGTGCTTGTGATGCATCATCCGCCGCTGCCAATGGCGCTTGACCGCGTCTCGCACGTGATCGAGCTGGACGGTCAGGCGGCGCTGGCCGACGTTCTGCGCGGAAGCGACGTGCGCGCAATCCTCTCAGGGCACCTGCACTACCCGATCTACTCGACCTTCGCGGGGATTCCGGTGTTCACCGCATCCGCCACCTGTTCGACGATGGAGCTGGCCGGGGCCGGGCGCAGCTACGGCGTGCGCGACAGCGGCCAGGCGATCGCGATGCTTCATCTGTTCGACGCTGGCGCCGGTGGCATGCCCGAGGCGCCGGTCACGCACACGGTGCTGCCACTTGCTCAGACGCCGCTGGTGGTCGCCCACCGCTTCGCCGAGTTCGCGCAGCTGGAGGAGATGACACACGCCCAACGCCGGGAGCTGCTCTCACGCCACCGCGACCGCGAAGCCTCAGACGACGGCCGCGTGCATGCATGGCTGGACGACGCTGCGGGAGGACTCGGCGCGAGCGGCAAACCGGCCTAGACGGCGCCGGGTGTCGCTTATTGTGGTGACTTAGCCGTGCGCCGAGTAATACATTCTGTGATACGTTTCGGCTATGGGCAGAACGATCCAGGCCCGGCTCGATGACCGCGCGGAGGATGACCTCGCCCTGCTGCGCAACGAGGGACACAACGATTCCGATGCCATCCGCCTGGCGTTGCGCGAATCCGCCGACCGAAGACGACGCCGGGCATCACTGCGAGCCGAGGCGCAGGAGGCAGCAGCGGACGAGGCGGACCTGACCGAGGCTCGCCGGGTCCGTGCCGAAATGGACGCGCTCGCAGCTTCATGGCCCGAGGAATAGCGGGTTGGTTCGTGGTGAGATACGGCGACTGCGCGCGCCTCGCGTTCGCCGAGGAAGCGAGCAGGGCGGCTCGCGGTTCGCGGTCATCGTCCAAGCCGATGAACTGCTGGCTCTGAGCACGGTGCTGGTCGCGCCGACATCGCGCTCCGCGCCCGGTCGCTCCTTTCGTCCAACCATCGAGCTCGAAGGTCAGCTGACCCGTGTGCTCGTAGAGCAGACAACCGCAGTCAGCACCGACCGGTTGGGCGATTCGCTAGGCAGGCTCAGCGCACACGAGCTGCGGAGTCTCGACGACGCTCTCGCCCTGGTGCTTGGCCTCTAAATCACCTCGGTAAGCGACACCCGGACGGCGCTACTCCTCGCTGCCAAGCGCGTCGACATAGGCGGAGCCGACCTCAGCCGTCGCAACCTCGCCGGCGCCGAGCATGCCCGTCCCCAGCTCATCGGCCAGCGAACTCTCGCCGTGGATGTACTTGGCGCCACGCAGCCAGGACGCAACAGCCGCGAGCAGAGCCAGCGCCGCACCAAAGTCGAAGGCGAGCCGCAGGCCGCTCCTGACCGACGAGGCGATCAGCCTCGGGAAGAACGCGCGCCCCGTGACATAGCTCATGCGCGCCGGGCCCAACGAGACGAGCACCGCGTGCGGGATCTCGGTCTTGATCGGGTTGTAGCCGAGGAAGGCCGCGAACAGAGTGCCGATCGGGGGAAGGTGCGAGAAGCGAACCGCCAGCGCGAGCGGGAGCCCCTGCGCCCTCAGCCCGTGCTCGAGGTGCCCTGGCAGGGAGGCCGCCAGCCCAAGCGTCACGATCGTGAAGAAGACGCCGATCGAGAGCACCGAGGCGGAGTTGAAGAAGGTGCCGTTCATGCCCGCGCCGGCGCCGCGCTGGTTGGGCGGCAGGCTGTTCATCACCGCGGTCTGGTTCGGGGTGAAGAACATGCCGGAGAAGATCGAGAAGCACAGCAGGACGGCAGCGAAGGTGACGTAGTTGAAGTCCATCGGCAGGCTCTCCAACAGCAGGAAGCCGACCGCCGAGCCAACCAGTCCGACGGTGGCGATGCCGCGCGCCCCGTAGCGATCGGCGAGGATGCCGGAGAGCGGCCCCGAGAGCAGGAAGCCGACCGTCAGCGGGATCATCGCGATACCGGCCCACAGCGGTGTCTGGGAGAAGCTGTAGCCGTGCTCGGGCAGCCAGATGCCCTGCAGCCAGATGATCAGCATGAACTGCACGCCACCACGGCCAACGGAGGAGAGGAAGGCCGCAACGACCCCGGAGGCGTAGGGCCGCACGCGGAACAGCTCGAGGTGGAACATCGGGTTCTTCACGCGGCGCTCGATCACGATGAACACCGCGAGCACCAGCAGGCCGCCGAAGACGCAGGCGAGGACGAACGGGTTGGTCCAGCCCATCGTGTCACCGCCGTAGGGCAAAAGGCCGTAGACGATGCCGACGAGGACCGCGGTGAGGCCCAGCGCGAAGGTCAGGTTGCCCCACCAGTCGATGCTCGACTGCTGGCGTACCCCCGTGTCCTTCAGCTTCAGGTAGGCCCAGACGGTGCCGAACACACCGAAGGGCACCGAGACCAGGAAGACCAGCCGCCACTCCACGGGCGCCAGCACGCCGCCGAGGATCAGGCCGAGGAAGGAGCCGGTGACCAGCGCGACGCCGTTGATGCCCATAGCCTTGCCGCGCTCATCGGGCGGGAAGGCGTCGGTCAGGATGGCGCTCGAGTTCGCAAACAGGAAGGCGCCGCCCAGCCCCTGGCCCGCGCGCATCACGATGATCCAGATCGCCGCCGTGGCGCCCGTGGTGAAGGTGATCGACAGCAGGATCGAGAAGACCGTGAAGATCGCAAAGCCGAGGTTGTACATGCGCACGCGGCCGTACATGTCGCCGACCCGGCCCAGGCTGACGACCAGCACCGCGGTGACAAGCAAAAAGCCCATGAAGATCCACAGGAAGTACGAGGTGTTTCCCGGGGCGAGCGGCTGCAGGGCGATGCCACGGAAGATGTCGGGCAGCGAAATCAGCAGGATCGACTGGTTGATCGTGACCATCAGGATCCCGAGGGTCGTGTTCGAGAGCGCGATCCACTTGTAGTGATCGTTGTGCTTGCGCTCGCCCGCGCTCAGGACACCGCCTGGACCCGCACCGTTGCTCGCCATCGCTTCCATACCTTCCCCATTCCGCAGGCCACCGCTCACCACGCGACGAGGCCCGCATCGTCGACACGCTCGATAGATCGAATATATAGTGCTTGGATGCATTTTGCCGAGCCGTCCGGTACCCCCGAAGCCGAACTGGCGCGGGAGCTGGGGGCCACGCTCACCCGCCTTTATGCTTTCCTGCGCTCGGCGATCATGCCGCAGGGCATGACCCTGACGCAGGCCTCAGCGCTCGCCACCCTCCGCAACGAGGGCCCTCAGCGCGTGACCGACCTTGCGGCCCGCGAAGGTGTGCGTCAGCCGACCTGCACCAGCCTCGTCAACGTCATGGAGGAGCAGGGCTGGGTGCGCCGGCGCGACGACGAAAGCGACCGGCGCGCCGTCATGGTCGAGCTGACCGACACCGGCCACCAGGCGCTGGCCGACATCACCGCCGCCAGGGTCGGCGTGCTCGAGCAGCGCCTGAATGCGCTCGATAAGGGCGAACGCGAAGCGCTCGCCCTGGCACTCCCCAGCCTGCTGCGGCTGATCGAGTCACGTGGCGGCGGCGAGTAGCGTGGCGCCCGCCGACGGCATGGCGGCGCCGTACGCCAGCGGGCTGGTCGAAACCGACCCTGGCACCTTCATCCACTGGGAGCAGAGCGGGAATCCGCAGGGGACGCCGATCCTGTACCTGCACGGCGGCCCCGGCAGCGGCTTGGGGAACGGCGGCTGGCGGCAGATCTACGCAGGTCCGCAGGTTCGCGTGATCGCGCTAGACCAGCGGGGCTGTGGGGCCAGCCGGCCGCTTGTCAGTGACGCGCCGGAGAGCCTCGTCGGCAACAACACCCAGGCGCTGATCGCCGACATCGAGGCGCTGCGCGAACACCTGGGGGTCGAGCGCTGGCTGGTGTCCGGCATCTCCTGGGGAACCACACTCGCGCTCGCTTACGCGCTTGCCCACCCCGACCGTGTCACTGGGCTTGCGTTGGCCGCGGTCAGCACCACAAGCCGCGCTGAGGTCGACTGGGTCACCGTGCAGATGGGACGTATCTTCCCGGAGGCCTGGGCCCGCTTTGAAGCCTCAGCGAAGCGGCTTGCCGGGGAACGGATCGTCGAAGCCTATGCGCGCCGGCTCGCGGGCGCCGACCCCGCTGAGCGTGAGGTGGCGGCGAGCGAATGGGACCGCTGGGAGAACACGCACATGAGCCTGGCCCCGGGGCGGCGCCGGCGTGAGCTGCTGCATGAGGACCCGGCCGAGCGGCTCGTGTTCGCCACGCTCGTCACCCACTACTGGTCACGCGACGCGTTCCTGCCGGCCGGGGACGCGATCCTCGCCCGGATCGAGCACCTGCGCGACATACCGCTGCGCATGGTCCACGGGCGCTACGACATCAGCAGCCCACTGCAGACGCCGTGGCGCATTCACCAGGCCCTGCCCCACAGCCGGCTGATCGTCGCCGAGGACGCCGGCCACGGCGGCCCGGGGATCTACGAGCGCCTACGTGAGGCCGTGCTCGAGCTCCTCTGAGCTTGCGCCGCCGGTGCACCTGAGCCGCGCCCGCGTATCTGCGCACGCAAGGCTGCGAGCGCAAGGCTGCGAGCGCACGCTGGGAACGCTCCATCGGAGCGCACGCTGGGAACTTTGTGAGCTGGACCACCAGAACTGGTGGTCCAGCTCACAAAGAACGCGAGAGGGCCAGCCGTCGCCAGCGCTCGCGCCCCCACGCGCCACCGGCTGGGCCACGGAGGAACTCACGCCCAGGCCCGCAGCGACCCAGAACGGCTCCCAGCCTGGAGGGATGGTGCTGCGGACCTGGCGTGATAGCTATCGGGGCGCCCGGATTCGAACCGGGGACCTCACCGACCCGAACGGTGCGCGCTACCAGGCTGCGCCACGCCCCGAGTCGTCTCATTGTGGCACGCGCGCGGCGCGAACACCGGCTCGGGGAACGCGACGCCGCGGTTTGCCCGCGCGGCGTCGGCCGCCCAGCGTCAAAACGCGTCCACGACCGGTTGCGTCCGTCTGGGTTAGGCGCGATAATTTGGTCATGTACTGATCGTCACAAGGAGGCAGGGTCCAATGGCTAATCACCTGACGCCTAGCGAACTCGCACAAGAGTCCGGACTTGAACGCTCGGAAGTGATCGCTAAGTGCGTCGAGTGGGGTATCCCGATCTTCCACGGGAAGATCGACAAAACCCTGTTCAGCTCCAACATGCGGGAACTGGCTGACGTCGGCACCCGCCAAGCTCTCAGCGTCTAGCTCACAGGAGGGTTAACCGACCGATCACGGACACCAAGCGCGCCGCCGGGGCGCGCCGAGAACGATCAGCCAGCTTAGGCGCCCCAGCCACGGGCGCAGCGCCGCCTGCAAAGCGCGAGTCAACATGATGGCGTCTTGGACGCAGACTCGTCTTCAGGCGGCGCGTCGTTTGGGCCCACGCGTTTTCGCCCTGCGTGGTTTGATAGTCAGGTGCGCCCTGGATCCGTTCGCCAGCCGATAGCCGCGATTGTCACGGTTAGCTTTGCCACGCTCCTGGCCGCGGGAAGCTTTGCTCTGGCAGGCGGCCAGCGCGCAGACGCAGCCAATCCCACCACGGGCACAACGACTCACGCGACAACGGCCCCAACAGGCTCGACCACGCAGTCCGGAGGGCTGCCGCTGCCTGAAGGGATCGGCCGGCGCTCTGACGTGCCCCCGCCGCCGGCCGCGCCGTCAACTGCACTGACCGCCCTGCAACACGAGCTGCGGGCCGACATCGCCACCGGGCCCGGGAGCAGCAGCGCGCTGGTCGTGGACATGACGACGAACCGCACGCTCTGGGCTTACAACGACAACACCCCCCGCCTGCCCGCCTCGATCGAGAAGCTCTGGACCACAACCACGGCGCTGCTCGAGCTCGGGCCTGGCGCCACCTTCCAAACCAGCGTGTACGGCAACGGCAAGCTGACCTCCGCGGGCACCCTGATCGGCACGCTCTACCTGCGCGGCGGCGGGGATCCGACATTCGGTTCAGCCAACTTCGACCAGGAGACGTACGGCACAGGCGCCACCGTGCAGAGGCTCGCCGCGGACATCCGCGCGTTGGGCATCACCCGCGTCCAGGGCAGGATCCTCGGCGACGATTCCTACTTCGATTCGCTGCGCGGCACGCCCGCCACCGGCTACCGCGCCAACCTCGCGGTGGAGGGAGAGCTGAGCGGGCTCTCCTACGACGCCGGCTTCACCAGTCTGGAGGAGGACCAGCTGCAGGCCAACCCGCCGCTTTACGCGGCCCAGGCGTTCGCCGCCGCGCTGCGGGCGGACGGCGTGCGGCTCGCACCGGGCACAAGCATCGGGACCGGACGCACCCCACTCACAGCCACACTGCTTGCCAGCGAGAACTCGCCGAACCTCGCGCAGCTGATGGCGCTCACCAACAGCCCGTCGGACAACTTCTTTGCCGAGACGCTGCTCAAGGACATCGGCGCACGGCTCGGCGGGGGCGGCAGCACCGCACGCGGCGCCGCGGTCGTGCGGCGCTTCATCAGCCGCACGTTCGGCCTGCACCCGCGGCTCGATGATGGCTCCGGGCTGTCGCGCTACGACCGTACGAGCGCTCGCCAGATCGTGCTGCTGCTGCGTGAGATGCGCAGCCAGCCGGCCTTCTACGACTCGCTGGCGATCGCCGGCGTCCGTGGCACCTGGCGCTATCAGATGGTCGGCACGCCGGCGGTCAACAACTGCCGCGGCAAGGACGGCACGCTGCACGATGTCGCCAATCTGGTCGGCTACTGCCGCGCCGCCAACGGCAACCAGCTCGTCTTCGCGTTCTTCATGAACGGCCTGAGCAACCCCACCGCCGGTCACCAGCAGGAGGACAAGGCAGGCGCCGCGCTCGCCGAGTATCGCGGCTAGTGCGCCGCCTCAGGCGTCGAGGTCATCGCTGGAGAGCGAGTCAAACACCGAGGCGATCTGCTCGAGCACCGCGGCGGCGGTGTTCAGGTCCTCCTCGGAGAAGCTGGCCAGCGCGCCGCGCCAGTGCTCATCGAGCCGGCGCTGGCGCTCACCGACGAGCTCTGCGCCGCGCTGCGTCAAGACCGAGAGCACGACCCGGCGGTCCTGGTCGGAGCGCGTGCGGCGCACAAGCCCAGCGGTCTCCAGGTGCTCGAGCATCTGCGCGACGGTCGACGCCGAGAGATCGGTCTGCTCGGCGAGCTCGCGGGCCGAGCATTCGCAGGCGCCGGCCAGCCCGTGCAGGAGGCCGTACTGGGCGTAGCTGATCTGCCCGGCCCGCTGCGTCTCACGCCCCCGCAGCCTGCGCACCGCGACCATCGCTCGCTTGAAGGCCAGCCCGAGCCGGCCGCTGGCGGTTTGAGGGTCATAGAAGGCGCCCACACCGGCCGGCGGCCCCGCTGGGCCGCCGGCGTTCCCGGCCGTCACCGGACTCGCCCCCCGGCAGACGGCGCACCG
>JAJZID010000024.1 GCA_021810705.1 Actinomycetes bacterium | reverse complement strand
GATCGCGCTCGGCGCGACCGGCACCTACCGGGTGGCGCGGCGCCTGATAAAGCGTGCGGTGCGGGCGGTGAAGCGGACGGTCAAGGCCGCGGTCTAGCGTCGGCGCGCCAGCAGCATGGCCGTCTCGTAGGCAAGCTCGAAGCTCCCGCCTGCGGCGTCGATCGCCGCCCCAACGGCCGCAAACAGCCGCTCGCGGGCGGCGTCCGCCAGCAGGATGTGGTCTGAGTGAGTGCCGAGCAGGCCCAGGTACTGCTCGCGGCTGTAGCGCAGCGACCAGCGCACGGAGCGCTCTGTGAGGTCCGCGAACAGCGGATCCTCACGCAGCTCGGCCGCCGTCCACGTGACATTCTCGAGCGGCTTGGCGCTCGGATTCAGCGGCCCCGGCTGGCGCGCGGCGAAGTCCTCCGCAACCGCCGCGTAGGCGACATCGAACGCCGGCCGCAGCGGGTTGCCGTCCCACAGCGGGCGGTTCCAGAACGGCGCAAGCGCGCCGCCCGGCCGCAGCACCCGCGCCGCCAGCTGGCTGCGCAGCTCCGGTGTAACCCAGTGCCACGCCGTCCCGGAGACGACCAGGGCAAACGCGCCCTCGGGCAGCTGCGCGTGCTCGAAGTCGCTATGCAGGACCTCGATCGCAAGCCCGGCGGTGGCGGCCCGCTGGCTCGCCACCGCCGCCATCTCGCCGTCGGGCTCGACGGCGGTCACGGCGAAGCCCCGTCCCGCCAGCGCCAGGCTCACAAAACCGGTCCCCGCCCCCACGTCAAGCACCCGCTCCCCAGGCTGTGCGCCCGCGTAGCGGATCGCCGCATCGATCACCTCGGGCGGGTAGCGGGGGCGGTGGCGGTCGTAGCGCTCGGCGACGGCACCGAAGCTCAGCCGCCGCTCGCGATCGGTGCTGACGTCTGCCCGCTCCGTGGCCACCTCCGGGAGCATAGGCAACGCCTCACCACCGCGGAGAGAACTCAGTGCTGTGTGCCCGCGGCAAACGCACGGGCATGCTGCGCGAGGATCGCGAGCATCACCGTGGCCGCGGGTAAGCGGCCGGCGGCGGGGTCGGTGGCCGCGAACACCCACCTCGCCGGGTTGCGCGGCGCAAGGCCGCGTACCACGAGGCCCGGCTGGCGACGGCTCAGCGCCAGCCTCGGCACGAGCGCCACGCCGACACGGGCGGCGACCAAGCCCTGAACGGTGTCGTAATCATCGGACTGGAAGCACACGCGTGGCTCGAAGCCCGCGCCGCGACACAGTTCGACGATGTGTCGCGCGCAGGCGCTCTGCGCAGATGTCTGGATCCAGTCCTCGTCGCGAAGCTCGCCGAGCGTCAGGTTGTGCTTGCGGGCGAGCGGATGCTCGACCGCGAGCGCCAGCCAGAGCGGGTCCTGGATCAGCTCCACCTTGGCAAGTCCCTCGAAGTGATGCTGCTGGCCGGGGAACTCGAACAGCAGCGCCAGATCCAGCTCACCCGCCCGCAGCAAAGGCGCGATCTGCTCCGGCTCTCCCTCCTGCAGCGAGAGCTCCACCTCCGGGTGGTGGCGGCGAAAGGCCGCGATCGCCCGCGGGACGAGCGTTGAGCCCGCGGACTGGAACGAGGCCAGCCGCAGCCGTCCGCCGCGCACGCCGAGCAGGGCCGCGACGTCATCCTCGGCGGTCTTGACCTGGGCGAGGATGGTTTCGGCGTGCGCGAGCAGGACCGCGCCGATGGCGGTGGCGCGCACACCGCCGCGTTCACGCACCAGCAACTGCGTGCCGGCCTCGGCCTCCAGGCGCGCGACCGCCTGCGAGACGGCCGACTGCGTGTAGCCGAGCGTGTCGGCGGCGGCGGAGAAGGATCCGCAGCGCACGACCTCGCTCAGGATGCGCAGCCGCGACAGATTTAGCATAAGGATCACTAATTGTGGCAATCGCCAGCGTTACTGGCAGTGATGCCTCCTGCGTGGGAGAGTTCCCGCCATGCCGGCCACGACCATCGTCTCCTACGACGGAACCGACAACGACGCCGACGCGCTGACCCTCGCGCGCGTCCTGGGCGAGGCTGGCGCCAGGCTGGTGCTCGCCTACGTGCTCCACGGCGCAAGGGCGCCCGACGTGGATGCCGCCCGGAAGCTGCTGCGCCGCGGCGCCGAGATCCTCGACCAGCCCGGCACGGAAACCCGCCTCATCGCCCACCCGTCCACCAGCGAGGGCCTCAGACAGCTCGCGGCCCGCGAGGCGGCCCAGCTGATCGTGTTCGGATCGGCGTACCGCACGCCACTCGGGCGGGTCGCGCCGCAGACCTCGACCCAGCGCCTGCTGGACGGCGGCACCACCGCGATCGCGATCGCCCCGGCCGCCTACGACGCGCGCGAGATCCACACCATCGGCCTGCTTGCCGAGCTTGACGACGTCGCGGCGATCGACACGGCGCACGCGCTGGCCAGCCACTACGCGGCCGTGGTCACCGACCACGGGCATGGCGTCGACCTGCTGATCGTCGGTTCGCGCCCGCAGGCGCGCACCGGCACGACGCTGCTGTGCGCACAGACCGAGAGCGCGATCTGCGAAGCCACCGCGCCGGTGCTGGTCACCACCCGAGGCGTGGCCTTGGACTTTCACACCGAGCTCTACCTGGCCTGAGCGTGGGCGCCGCTCGCGCGCGCCGCCTGCTAGCGGCTGCGCTTGAGCGCACCGTCAGCCAGCGCGTCAGCGGCCTCTCCCAGCCGCAGGCCGACGACGTCCAGGCGCCGCAGCAGTTCCCGCTGCTTGAGGGTCTCGTTGTCCAGTGCGGTGTTCAGCAATGCGCCGACCTGCTCCTGGTACAGCCGCCTGACCTGGCTTGCCGCCTTGCGCGTGGCCAGCGTCTCGTGACGCACCTTGCCGCGCGGGTTGCCCAGCTCAGCCACGGCACGCTTCAGGCAGCTGAGCCCGTCCACGAGGATGCGGCTCAGCTCGGTGGCGAACGCGAGGCTCTCGGGACGGTAGAGCGTGGCCTCCCGCACAAAGTCACGGAGGTTGTCGAGCACGTCGTCGATCGAGCGCGACAGGCGGAACATATCCTCCGCGTCGATCGGCGTCGTCAGCACCTTGGCGAGCGTCAACACCAGCTGGGCGCGAGCGGCGTCACCGTCGTGTTCGAGCTCGCGCATGACCGCGTGCGCCTCATCGGCGCTGATCGCCCCGGCCGCGAGCGAGACGACGAGCTGAGCCCCCTGCTCGGTGGCGTCGAGCTGGTCGTCCAGCAGCGCGACGAGCTCGCTCGTCGAGCGGCCGGTCAGGTCGCGCGCCAGCCGCACGACACCGCGGGCGACAGGGTTTGCGCGCGGCGGGTTCATGCCGCCCTCGCCACGAGCCCGGCGAGAGCCGCCAAAGCGATGCTCGCAGGAAGCGTCGCGCCCCACGCGCCCGCCATGCGCGTCACCTCGTGCCAGCGCACACGGGTGCGCGACTCGCTGAGACCGGCGCCAACCAGTGCTCCGGCGACCGACTGGCTCATCGTCAGCGGAACCCCGGCGAGTCCGGCGGCCATGACCACAGCGAACGAGCAGGTCTCGGCGACAGCGGCATGGCGCAGGCGCACGGCCAGGATGCCGCGGCCGAGCCTGGCAGAGACGTTGCGGATGCCCAGCAACACACCCAGGCCGAAGAGCAGCGGCAGCGAGAGCGCCAGATACCAGGGGTCGCGCACGACGCCACCGGAAGCTGCGCCGGCCGCGACCGCGAACAGCGCCAACATCTTCTGGCCGCCGTTGGCCGAGTAGGCCAGGCATTGCAGGACGAACGCCGCTCGGTGCCAGACGATCAGCCGCCCGCCGATGCGCGCGCCGCTGCTGGCCCGCAGCGCCAGCGGCGAGATCACGAACGCCAGCAGCGCGCTCGCGACCGGCGCCGCCAGCCCGACCAGCAGGATCATCGCCAGCTCACCACCGCGCAGCGGCAGACCCGCGCCGAGACCGGCGCCCGCGATCGCACCCACCAGCGCCAGCGTCAGGCTGGTCGGTAGGCCGGCCCGAACAAGCCCGAACACCACCACCATCGCCGAGATCGTCGCCGCCAGCACGAAGCGGTCGGTGCCCGGCCCGCTGAACGGCACCAGGCCATGTGCGAGGGTGGTGGCGACGCTGGTGCCGAACAGCAGCCAGGGACCGATCACCAACGCGAACAGGAAGATCGCGAGGCTCACAAGCGGCCTCGTGCCCGACGGCCCCAGGCCGGCCGACAACACGGAGCTACCGTCGTTGGCCCCCGCCACGACTGCAAACAGCCCAGCAGCGATCAGGAGGGTGTAAGACATCGATCTCCTCCTAGTGGCCAAGGCCAGCGGTCAATCCCTCAAACCGTAAAGTATCAGACTTCATACCTTTTACGGTAGTGCCGGGATCGTTCCGTTTGCGGACAAAATCAGTCGCTTGCGCACGCTCGTGATCTCCGACCTGCACCTCGGCCAGGGTGGCGGCGTCAGCGTCCTCACGCGCCCGCGACCGCTGGCTGCACTGCTCGACGCGATCGACGCCCACGACCGGCTGGTGCTGCTGGGCGACACGGTGGAGCTGCAGGAGACGCACGCCGCCCAGTCGCTGGCGACCGCCGAGCTCGTGCTGCGCCGGATCGGTGAGCGGCTCGGCGAGCACAAGCAGGTCCTGCTGCTACCAGGTAACCACGACCACGGGCTGGTGCGCGAATGGTCGGCTCGCGTGGGAGCAGAGCTCGCCAGGGAGAACCTGGTCCCCCCAGACGCGAGCCCACAGCTCACGCGGCTGGTGTCAGCGCTGTCCGACACCAACGTGGAGATCCACTACCCAGGGGTGTGGCTCGATGAGCGGACGTGGGCCACCCACGGCCATTATCTGAACCACTACCTGCGGCCCGTCTCCTCGGTCGGCGTCCACCGGCCTGCGCCGACGGCCAGTGCACGCCCTGCGAGCTTCGAGTACGTCGCCTCACACCGAACCGGGGAGCCGCGCCTGGGTGAGGGCCTGTTGCCCGAGCGCGCGATCGACCGGCATCTCCCAAACCGGCTGGCGCCACTCACCTCGGCGCTGCTCGACCGCCAGATGCGACGCCACGCACTGCCTGCCATGCTCGCCGTGGTCAGCGCACTCGGGGTCGATGCGGACCAGGTGATCTTCGGCCACGTGCACCGTCGCGGGCCACGTGCCGGCGACGACCAAAGACGCTGGGCCGGTCCGGGCGGGCGGCCGCAGCTGCTCAACACCGGCAACTGGCGCTACGAGCCGGTGATCCTGCGGCGACTGGACGGCCGTGCCCCCTACTGGCCGGGCGGAGCGGTCAGCATCGGCGCCGACGGGCAGGCACGCAGCATCGGACTGTTGGAGAACCTGAGCGAGCGGGAGCTCGTGGCGGTCGCGTGAGTTGGCCGGTGCTGTGCTCAGACGCTAGCGTTGGGATCAGCTGATGCCGAAACTCTGGATCTACACGCAGGCGCTGATCGTCATCTTCGTGATCGCCGGAATCGTGATCGCGATCACGAAGCTCTCGTAGAGCCGGGTCATCGGACCACGCCACCGTTGCTAACCGCCGGCGTTGTGGCGGTCGGCGGGCCGCTCGTCGGTGTCGTGGCGGTGGTCGTCGTCGTCGTTGTCGTCGTTGTCGTCGTTGTCGTCGTTGTCGTCGTCGTTGGCGGTGCGAGCGGTCCGCCCTTGCTGGTCGCCGCGCCGATGTTCAGCAGGCCATAGCCGTAGTCCACGTTGGGCTGACCATCACCGAGGGGCGTGGCGGTCGCCTCGAGCCGGGCGAGAATCGCGGCGGGTGTCGGGTGCGGCCCCAGCACGCGACTGGCGATCACCATCGCCGCCGCAGCCGATACGTCGGGCGTGGACATGGATGTGCCGTACCAGCCGCCGGGCAGCCCGAACTGAGCGGGATGCTGCGGGTTGACCAGGGTCATCTGGTAGATGTCCGGCAGGTTACGGTTCGGATGGCAGCTCGACCCGGGCACCGAGGCAGCGTCGTCGCCGCCGCCGGGCGCCACCAGGTCAAGCCCCCTGCCGACGTTTGAGTAGATCGCCAGGCAGCGGTCGGCGGTGGTCGCCCCAACCGAGATCGCGTCGGGCAGGGCCGCCGGATAGTCGACCGACGCGGCCTCGTCGTTGCCCGCCGCGGCCACCACCACAACGCCGTGTCTGTAGGCGTAGGCGATCGCCTGAGCGACATCCGGGATCTCGCGGGGGCTGGTGCCGGGCGAGAACTCGATGCTCAGGTTGATCACCTTGGCGCCGTGCTGGACGGCATAGCGGATACCGGCGGCGATCGTCGAGGAGTCGCCATTGCCCTGAGCGTTCAGAACCCTGATCGGCATCAGCGTGGCCTGGTAGGCCAGGCCGGTGAGGCCGATGCCGTTGTTGGTCGCCTCGGCGATCGTGCCGGCGACAAAGGTGCCGTGCCCCTCGCGGTCAAGCGCGTAGGGATCGGTGCAGCGGCCGTTGCGGATGCTTCCGGCGACAAGATCGCAGGGGTGGATGAAGTGGCTTCCGGCGAAGTCCGGTGAGCGCTTGAACTTGCGCCAGTTGCGGTAGGCGACACCGGTGTCGATCACCGCCACCACAACCCCCCGTGCTCCGGGGCGGTGGTCAGCCTGGAGGTTGTACCAGGCCTGTGGCGCGTTCACGCCGCTGCGCGGCAGGAAGTTCCACTGCAGCTTCTCCCAGCCGTGGATCTTGCCGCTGCGGCCGGGATCATCGGGGTAGAAGTCCCCGGCCATGTGGGCGATGTAATCGGGCACGGCGTAGCGGACTCCCGGCATACCCGACACAACATGTGCGGCACGCTTGGGCCCGACTCCGGCCGGGAGGGTGAGCAGCACCTCACCAGGTGTCAGCTCGGGCCTGTCCGACACGGCTGCGTGGAAGTGGGCGCCGGCGTCGATCTCGGCGATCAGCGCCGCGGCCTGGCCACGGAAGCCGACGATCAGCTCGTGCGGGTCGTACGGCAGCGCTCGCCCCGCCAGTGCCGCAGCGCTGCCCGCTGCCAGCCTGACCCCGGTCGCCACACCAACGACCAGCACGCCGCCCGCGAGCAACGCAAGCGCAAGGCGCCCGCGCCGCACACGTGCAGCCGCAGGCCTCGTCGCGCGCCGGCTGCGTGGCAGCGGCCCCAGGGGCCGGTCGTATGTGGAGATGGGTGGCAGCATCGGGCCAACGGCTGATGGGGCTCTGAAGTGAGCTCCGCAGTAGCCAACAAGGGTAGGGGTGAGCCACGCCACACACCGCAGCGAGGCGCAAGGGAACGGTTTACGCCGCCGGGCACGGCCCATGCTCAGCCCGGCTGCGCGACACTAACCCAGGTGGCCGAGCACTTCTTCCCGCGCGACGAGTACTACATGCGCCTGGCCCTGCGCGAGGCGGCCCGCGCCCTGGAGCACGACGACGTGCCCGTGGGTGCGGTCGTCGTCAGAGACGGTGAGGTGATCGGCGCGGGCCACAACGAACGCGAGCTGCGTGCCGACCCGACCGCCCATGCCGAGACGCTCGCGCTACGCGAGGCGAGCGCCAGCCTCGGCTCCTGGCGGGTGCTCGACGCGGTGCTCTACGTGACGCTCGAGCCGTGCGCGATGTGCGCGGGGGCGATCGTGCTGGCGCGCGTGCCGCGCGTTGTGTTCGGCACCCCTGACCCCAAGGCGGGCGCCGCCGGCAGCGTCGTCAACCTGCTCGACGAGCCGCGCTTCAACCACCGCCCCCAGGTCGCCGGCGGGCTGCTCGCGCAGGAGTCAGCCGACCTGTTGCGAGGATTCTTCGCGAGCAGGCGCTGACCAGGCCGGCCGCTCGACACCCGAGTCGCTACCTTTGGTCACGCCTGACCCCGGAGAGGTGGCAGAGCGGTTGAATGCGCCGGTCTCGAAAACCGGTTTGGGCTTTCAGTCCAACGGGGGTTCGAATCCCCCCCTCTCCGTAGCTTCGCCCAGTTCCGCCCGCTCCGTCCAGCGCGCCATCCGTCGCTTGGGATCGAGCGCGCCAGGTCAGCTCAGCCCTCCAGTCGCCACATCAGAACGACGCGAGAGGCTCCGACGTGGGCCCACGCGGGCCATCGCCGGCTGCGCTCCAATCGCCTGAAACGCGTCGCCCGCGGCGACCATCCGGAGCAGTCGGCGTCACGTTGCAGGCTGACTGCCTTCACGCTGCCCTGCTGATGGCGAGGAGCGGGTCGCTCGGGCCGTCGGTCGCGATACCAGCTTTGCTGCTCCGACAGGCGCCACCAGGGTCTGCACAAGGTCAGACGTGTCTTGTACAACCATGTCATGACGAGCATGACCATCAGCGCCGCGCGTCAGCCCTGAGCACCACGCTCGACTGGTGGCCGCGCTCGAGGACGCCGATGACGTCGAAGCGTTTGAGGCCGCCATGACCGAAGCAGGCCCGAACATTCCCTGGGAGCAAGCCAAGGCCGACCTGGGCTGGGAATGAGCCGCTATCGGATCGAGCTGCTGGCCGAAGATCCGCGACCGCCACTTTCTCGATCACTAGGCGGGCGTCCCGCGTGGCGGGTGCGCGTCTACGAGCGCTGAAGATGGGCTGGCCACGATGACCGTTTCGTGGCGAGGGGGTCGTGTGGGCCGGACGCTTCCGCGGAAGCGCACGGTCGCCGTGGCGCTCATCGGCCAAGAGGGATTGCCGAGGCAAATGCGATCGTCCGCGGTCCAAACCGGCTTGCCGCTCGAGGCTGTGTGGCTATTTCACGTACTCGGCCAACGCGTCCCGGGCGAGTTCGCTGAGCGACTTTCCCTCTCGCTGCGCGCGCTGGCGCGCCCGTGCTTGTAGCTCGCCTGTGACGCGAAAGGTCACACGTGGGGACACGCCCAGGTCCAGAGACGGTCGGCCGCGGCGCCGCCCGCGCGAGCGGTCGTAGCCGCGCTCTGCCTCGACTGCCAGCTCGCTGACGATCCTCTGGGTGATCTTCGCCCCACCCTTGGTGATCGCGACGACGCGGTCATCTTCACTGTTGCTCATCGGTAGCTCCTTCGAGACGGTCAAGGTACCTGCGACGGATCCGCACCGCGTGGATCACCAAGCAACCCGGCCTCAGTCTCGACGGCCATCACCTCCAGCACCGTGCCGTCGCGATCGGCGCCGAGAAACACGATCCGGTCGTCGCGACTGGCGCTGTCTGCCGGAGCGAGCTGGTCGATGATCGCTACGAGCACGGCTCACCCGGCGCTTGGTTGCGGATCTCGCCCGAGTGATCTCCACCTGCAAATTCTGGCAGACATAAAGTGCCGATTCAATATGGTCTGCCAAAAATCATTCGAGGCCCACGCCCGGCGAGACGATCACTTCGACCGAGACTGCCCTGCCAGAGCAACGAGCGCCACGGCTGCGTTTGGCGGCCACTAAAGCTGGATGCATCGCCCCTGATGCTGATATGATGCAGCAGTGATGCGAACGACGGTTGACCTTCCCCCAGCGGTACATCGCCGCGCTCAGGCCCTCGCAGAATCCCGCCATCAATCCCTGTCGGCAACAGTCGCGGATCTGACCGTCCGCGGTCTGGCCGCGTTGGGTGAACCAATTGAGCTCGCCACCGACCCAGTGAGCGGCTTGCCGGTTATCAGCCTCGGTCGGCCAGTTACCGCCGGCGAGGTCGCCGCAGCGTTGGATGACGAGTGAGCACCAGCCACCTGCTTGACGCCAACGCGCTGATCGCACTCGTGATCGCCGAGCATGAGCATCACGGACGTGTCACGGCATGGGTCACGCAGGTGGACAAGGTTGCGCTGTGTCCGATCACCGAAGGTGCAATGGTCCGCTACCTGATCCGCGTCGGCGAGACGGCGGCCACCGCATCGCAACTCCTCAACACACTACGAGAGTCGCCCAGAGTCGACTTCTGGCCGGACTCGATCTCGTACACCGAGGCCGCCCTCGAGCACGTCACCGGCCACCGCCAGGTCACGGACGCCTACCTCGCATCACTCGCCGCCAGCCACCAAGCACGACTCGCCACGCTTGACGTCGCACTGGCGACCGCACTCAGTGCAACCGTCGATTTGATCCCGTAACCACCAACCGGCGAGAACCGACGAACCTAGCTACTGCCTTTGTCTCGTGCCCGACTGAATCCACAGAGAGCGGTAGGGTCAGCAGGAGGCGCCTGGACCGCCCGGCCGCGACCTGAGGCAGCTAATGCAGGATGTCAGCGACGTCAGTTGGCGTGAGTCGCACGAGTCGCCCGTCGCGGAGTGTCGCGACCAGTTCCCCGTCGCGCTCGAGAAGCCACTTGGCGCTGACAGCGGCGAGCTGGACCCAGATGTCGGCGTGAACCCGGTGTCGGGCGCCGGCGCGACGGCGATCAACTCGCGGAAGCGAGCGGCTGAGATCAGCTTGCCCCTGGGTGGTGAGATCACGGCCACCGGGGCGCCGCTGCGCGTGGTTTCGATCTCTTCTCCGCCGGCGACTCCGTTGAGCACGTCGGAGAAGCTCCTGGCGGCGTCCGTTGCAGTCATCCGGGTCACAACCACCAGCTTCCCAGATAAATCCGATCGCTCCCACGGGTACTGCTCCCCTTCCGCCCGAGACGTCTGGCGCCCCGCGGTGAAAGACGCGCACCGCGCGGCAAGAGGGCAACGGAGGCATGGGTCTTCGGCGCTATCTCTGGTGGTGATAGCGAGCCTGAAGGATCACGAGGTCATCGTTGAGGGCGCGGTAGACGAGTCGGTGCTCATCGGTGATTCGTCGCGACCACGCTCCGGTGATCGCGTACTTGAGTGGCTCCGGTTTCCCGATTCCAGATGTCGGGTCGCGCAGCGCATCATCAATCAGCCGGTTGATCCGCTTCAGGATCGAGTGATCGGACTGCTGCCAGCGGCAGTAGTCGTCCCAGCCTTGGCGAGTGAAGACAAGCCTCACCCGCGATCGAGCGGATGCTCTGCGAATTCGCCGCGTTCGGCGGCATCAGCGGCATCAAGCAAGCGGCGAGCATTTGCGGGAGAGCGGAACAGATAGGCGGTCTCCTGCCATGCTGCGTAATCCTCCGCGGACATCAGTACCGCGTTGCCGCGCTTGGACGTGATCTCGATCGCAGATCGGTCGTCGTTGACCTTCTCGATGAGCGGAAACAACGCCCGCCGTGCTTCGCTTGCTGTGATCGCCATCAGCTCCCCCTTGTTCGTACCGGAAATGGTACCACAGGGTTTGATTCGCGACGCGCGTCTGTCTCGCTTTGCCCGCAGGGGGTGCATCTCCACCCGCAGCTCAGCGGTTGTGCTTTGCGCACGTTCGGTGCGCGAGACGGGTCGCCCGGGTCACCTGTCGCGGTTGTCTGCGACGCGAGCGAGACGATCGTCGTAGGTCAGTAGCTCCGCGTCGAGAACTCGGGCTGTCGCGAGCACAATCGCGTCTGGCAGTCGCAGCCGCTCGTGCGCTGCTCGCAGCTGAGCCGCGTGCTCGCCGATCGCGGCGGTCAGGGGTGTGACGACGATCCCCATGGCTGCGATCGCCTCGCGGGCATCGGCGACTCGCCCGGCTCGGGCGAAGGCGACAAGCGCCTGGCTGTACGCGCTCGCGGGTGTGACCAGGTCATCGCCCCGTAGGTCTGCTGCCTCGACGTCATCGACGGCAGCTTCGTGATGCGCGTCGGCGGTGTCGAGCAGTCCGATCAGCACGCTGGCGTCGAGAATCAGCGCTCCCACTCGTCCCTCAGACGGTCGAGTTCACCAGCGGCGTAGACGCCGGTGGCGATCCCTGCGTGACGTCGTACCCGGGAACCGCGCGTCGCGATGATCACCTCGCCGTCGCCGAGCGGTCGCACGGTGACCTCATCACCGGCACGAAGTCCGGCTTTGCGCATCGCCTCGACTGGGAGCGTTACCTGGTTCTTGGAAGAGACCTTCGCCATGCCTTTACTTTATCATGGGTGGAAGTAAAGGGTGAAGGCCATCTCGGTTCCGCTTTCGGCATTTGCGTGAGCATCTTGCTCGTGGCTGCATGCTGTTCTCCTGGCCCGCATCTGTTTATGCTTCGGCGGGTGGACCCAGTGGATGTGTTGGCTGCGCTGGGGCTTGAAGGCTCGGGATGGGCGGCGCCGGTTCACGGCGGCGCGGGTGTGGGCTTTGCCGAGCACGCGCCGGTGGCGCCGGCATCCGTTATGAAGGTTCAGGTCGCTCTGGCCGTCGAGCGCCTGATTGCGACCGGGAGGCTGAACGGCTGCGAGCGCCGGGTCATGAAGGCATCCGGGCGCACACCGGGCCCGACGGGGATCTCGCTGATGCGCGATGAGGTC
Organism: Actinomycetes bacterium; assembly: GCA_021810705.1. Classification (GTDB taxonomy): domain Bacteria; phylum Actinomycetota; class Thermoleophilia; order Solirubrobacterales; family Solirubrobacteraceae; genus Palsa-465. The sequence continues at coordinate 2,393 of JAJZID010000024.1, read as the reverse complement.
ACGATGTCGGTGCGTGATCTGGTTGTTGGGATGCTGACGATCAGCGACAACGCGGCGACCGATGAGCTGATCGCACTCGCCGGTCTTGAGCAGATCAACCAGATCCTCTCCGAGCTCGGGATGAAGCAGACAGTCATCCGCAGCGACCTGCGCCAGATGCTCGAGGACATCGCCCACGACACCGGTTTCTGCTCCTACGCCGAGCTTGTGGCACACGACCCAGCCGTTGAGGGTCCACCATCAGCCGGCGAGATCAGGCAACGGATCGCACACGCCCCGGCGCTTGATCCCGCTCACGGAACTCGCACGACAGCAGCTGAGATGGTGGCACTGTTGCAGGCGATCTGGAACGATCGTGCGGCACCTGCCGAGGCATGCCGCCGGGTCCGTGATCACATGAGCCGGCAGCTCGTGATGAACAGGATCGCCCCAGCGTTCGACAGCACGGTGAAGGTCGCCGCCAAGAGCGGAGCGCTGCTCGGTGTCGTGCGCAACGAGGTCGCAGTCCTCACCCTCTCCGACGACGCGGCGTACGCGGTCGCTGTCTTCACCCGCAAGGATCCCGCCAACACCGCCAGCCCAGCAGCGATCGACGCCGCTATCGGACAGATCGCGCGTTGCCTGGTGGACGACCTTCGACGCTAGAAAACACCGAAGCCTCCGATCGACCTTCGACCGAGCACTCTCACTCTGCCATGCCCGCGATCACGCCTTCGGACCCGCATTCATCACCGCCCAGGCTTCTTGGGCTGTGCGCCCGGACGCCAGGTCTTCGCAGACACGAGGGCTGGCGCCACCTCAGGTGGACTTGATCTCGAGGCAGACGACGCAGTAGCGGAGGTCTTGCTTCGCTGTGGCCGTGATGGCGACAGCAAGCGGCTTCGATCTGGGCACGACTGACCACGCCGTAAAAGGCGAGTTCCGCCACGGGGTCATCGGCCCGTCGGATCTCATCGATCCACATCACCGCTTCCCAGACATCCGGGCCGGCGAGCAAGCTGGCGCGCCGGCCGGTCGATCCAGCTCAGTGGGTGATCATCGGGTGCTCGTCGCGCCTGGCGCCTGCCTCGGCGGAGCGGCGGAGGCGGTCGGACAGCGTTTGAGCTGCTTCCGGGTGCCGTCGCGGCGACCTGCAGGCGCTCAGCCGCTGAGCTACCGCGGCCTGATTTGACCAGTTTTAGGGCGTACGCCTCTTCCGTGGGGGAGGGGTCAAGCCCGTCTGGGTCGGCGTGGTGTGCGGTTGGGTGCGTGTTGGTTGGTGATGTAGTCGCGGACGGTTTCGATGGGTGCGCTGCCGGTGGAGGGCACGCGGTACGACGGGGACCAGAAGTGCTGGCCCCACAATGCTCGGCGGACCTCGGGCCAGCCCTGTGCGCGGATCACCCGACTGGTGTTCGTTTTGATCGCCCCGACCAGGATCGAGAGGCTGATCTTCGGCTGGTGGTCCAGGAGTAGGTGTGGGTGGTCATGTTCGCCGTCGGCCTCGACCGGTGTCACGTGATGGCGCTGGCAGACCTCGCGGGCCGTGTTGATGAGAGGCACCCGCACCCGGTCGGTTATCACCCCGCGCCGGTGTTTGGTTACGAGCACCACATGCGCGTGCAAACGGTGGACCGCACGCCGTCCGGTCCGACTGGGAACACATGTTCGTGAGCCACCGATACCGCTCATACCCGACCGTTGAGCAGGCTTCCGGGTGTCGTGGTCATTGCGCGGACACCCGGTATGTGAAGAATCTCGCGCTTGAGCAGTTCAATCTGTATGACCCGCGTCGTGGGCCGACCCCTTCGAGCGTGGAGCGGTTCCGGCAGCTTGCCGAAGCCCGCCGCGAAACGTGGCTCGGCGAGGGAAGCTCTGCCGTGCAGCAGCAGGCACTGCGGGATTTCGACCGGGCGCTTTGAGAACTGGCGGGAGGGCCACGCGCGGCGGCCGACGTGGTGGAAGGCCGGGGTGCATGAGAGCTTCACGATCCGTGACGTGAGCGTCCGCCGGTTTGCCCGGCGTTGGGCGGCGATCCTTGTCCCGAAGGTAGGGTGGGTCAGGTTCGGGCTGTCCCGGCCGCTCCCGGACCAGTGCGGGATGGCGCGGTTCACGTTAGATAGGGCGGGGCGTTGGCATGTGAGCTTCACCGCCCCGCAGCCCGTGATGCTTCGGGCCGTGACGGGCGCGGTGGTCGGCATCGACCTCGGCGTGGCCGCCGCCGTGACGTTGAGCGACGGCCGCCAGCTACATGCGCCCGCGCCGAGCGCGGGGGAGACGCAGCGGCCCCGGCGGTTGGAGCGCCGCAAAGCCCGTCAGCAGAAACGCTCGAACCGGCGGGAGCGCACCAAACACAGCATCGCCCGACTGCACGCCCGGCAAGCGGACCGCCGCAAGGACTTCGTGGAACAGAC
>JAJZID010000023.1 GCA_021810705.1 Actinomycetes bacterium | reverse complement strand
TCGTGTCGTAGTGGTTATCGCCGGCGCGGTCATAGCCGATCAGGCGGCCCTGCAGCGCGTCGGCGATCCGCTCGACGGTCAGACGCTCACCCGCGCCCGTGGCGCGCGCCGCGAGCTCCAGGCCGCCGAGCGCCGCACGCGCGTCGCCACCGGTCCACTGCGCCGCGTAGTCAAGCGCCTGATCGTCGATCAGGGCCGGGTCCCCGACCTCCCCGCGCTCGGTGGCGCGGCGCAGGAGCGTCAGCACATCCGCTGGCGTGAGCGCCTCGAGTTCGTAGACCCGTGCGCGCGAGAGCAGCGCCGAGTTGACCTCAAAGTAGGGGTTCTCGGTGGTCGCGCCGATCAGCGTCACCAGACCCTCCTCGACAGCCGGCAGCAGCGCGTCCTGCTGGGCCTTGTTGAAGCGGTGGATCTCATCCAGGAAGAACACGGTCGCGCGCCCGAGCGCGCGGCGCTGGCGGGCGCGCTCGATCACAGCCCGGACCTCCGCGCGGCCCGCCTGCACGGCGCTCTCCTCCTCGAAAGCGGCGCCGGAGGCGTGCGCGATGATGCGCGCCAGCGTCGTCTTGCCCGAGCCCGGAGGCCCGTGCAGGATCATCGAATGCGGCTTTCCCGACTCGATCGCCAGCCGCAGCGCCGAGCGCTCACCCAGCAGCTGGCGCTGCCCGACGAACTCCGCAAGCGTTGCGGCCCGCATGCGGGCGGCAAGCGGTGCGTCGGCGGCTGTCCTGGGCGACGCGGCTCCGGCCACCTGCGCGGGTGGCTCGTCGTCAAAGAGGCTGTCCATCATCCAAGTATCGCGGCGCCGGATCGGTGGGTGGTTCGGGCAGCGAGCGCTCTTAGAAAAATTTGCGATCGGGCGGCGATACTGCGCGCGTTGGGAGCCCATCGTCGATCCTCATGGCTGCTCGCCACGGCACTGGTCTGCGTGGCCGTGGGCGTGGTCGCGGTCGCCGCGCACAGCGCGCACACGGCGCCTGAAGCGCACACGGCACCGGCGGCGACGGCACGGCGCAGCGGCGCCAAGACACGCTCCCCGACTGTCGCGGTGAGCGCGGCTCACGGCGTCGCACACCGGCCAAGCCGCCCCCGACCGCTGGCCAAACCGGCGCCGCTCAGGCCCTTCCAGCGGCCGCTCATCCCCAGGGAGGGCGTCTGGCACGCGGCCGGGCGACGCGTGCGCGGGATCCCGGCGGTTTATGAGACCACGCTCGTGCCACCCGGCGGCTCGCAGCCCGCAGGCATCGCCTGGATGGACACGCGCCTGCTCGCCGCGCGCCTCTACTCGGGGTCGGGCAGCCCGGGCGGTGGCCCCTACAAGTACACGGCCCCCATCCTGCCGGTTGCGGCCAGAACGCTGGTCGCGGCGTTCAACGGCGGCTTTTACATGAGCGCCGCGCAGGGCGGCTATTACACGGAGGGCAAGCTGATCGACCCGCTGCGCAATGGCGCCGCCTCGCTTGTGATCTACCGTGGCGGCTCGGTGAACATCGGCGCCTGGGGCAGCGACGTGTCGATGACCAAGAAAGTGGTCGCGGTGCGCCAGAACCTTGTGCCGCTGGTTGCGGACGGCCGCCCGACAGCGCTCGCCTACACCTCCGACTGGCTTTTGTGGGGCGCCACCTGCGGGGCGACCAACTGCGCGTCGACCACGCCGGGGATCGAGCACCAGTGGCGCTCCGGCGCGGGCGTGACCGCCGACGGTGCGCTGGTCTACGTGCAGGGGCCGGGCCTTGACCCCCTGCAGGTGGCCCAGCTGCTGGTCCGGGCCGGAGTGGTGCGCGGCATGCAGCTTGACATCAACCCCTACTGGCCGGTGCTGGTCACCTACCGCCCAAAGACGCCCTTTGGCGAGGCGACCCCGGCCAACGGCTCCAAGCTGCTTGAGGGCAGCATCCAGGGCCCGGCGACGTTCTTCACGCCCTCATGGGCGCGTGACTTCATCACGATGTCGGTGCGCCGCTGAGCGCCGCGCAAGCGAACCGTCGGCGTCGAGCTCGCGGTGTGCGGCGGTGACCAGCAGGCCCGTCAGGCACAATACGCCCAGATGCCCGACCGGCCGATCATCCGCACCGAGCAGCTGACCAAGATCTATGCGGGCGCGGACTTCAAGGCAGTTGATGACCTCAACCTGAGCGTCGAGCACGGCGAGATCTTCGGCCTGCTCGGCCCCAACGGCGCGGGCAAGACCACGACCGCCGGGATGCTCACGACACGGGTCATCCCGACCTCGGGCCGGGCGTTCATCGGCGATGTGGACGTGGTCGAGCACCCCGCCCTGGCCAAGCAGATGATCGGCGTGGTCTCTCAGCAGAACACGCTCGACCGGCAGCTGACCGTGTGGGAGAACCTCTATTTCCACGGACGGCTGTTCGGGATCGGCGCCGCGCAGTCGCGACGGGTATCAGACCAGCTGCTCGAGCAGTTTCAACTGAGCAAGTGGGCCAAGGCGTCGGTGTACGCGCTATCGGGCGGGATGGCCCAGCGGCTGATGGCCGCGCGCGCGATCTTCCACCGGCCCGCGGTGCTGTTCATGGATGAGCCGACGGCCGGGCTTGACCCCCAGTCGCGCCTGGCACTGTGGGAGATCCTCGGCGAGCTGCACCGCGCCGGGCAGACGATCGTGCTCACCACCCACTACATGGAGGAGGCAGAGCACCTCTGCACGCGCGTGGCGATCATCGACCACGGCCGGGTGCTGGCGCTCGACACACCCGCCGCGCTCAAGCAGTCGGTGGAGGCCGACACGGTGATCACGGTCAGAGCCTCAGGCGATGGCGACGCCCTCGCGGCGGCACTTCAGACAGGCGTGCCGGGCGTCACGCGCACTCGCGTGGTCGAAGGCGGCGCCGAGCTCTACGTCAAGGGTGTCGAGCGGTTGATCCCGCAGGTCGTGGCCGCGACCGAAGCGGGCGGCTTCGCGCTCGCCGACCTGACCGTCTCAGAGCCCACGCTCGAGGACGTCTTCATCAGCCTGACCGGCAAGGAGCTGCGCGAATGACTACCGCCTTCGAGCCATCGGCCACCGCCGGGACGATCGCTCAGCGCCCCACGCGCTCGGTCTTTGACGCCAGCCGCACCGCCCTGGGCGCGCTGATCCTGCGCGACCTCACGGTGTTGCGCAAGAGCCTCGGCGAGTTTGCGCTGCGCACCGTGATCCAGCCCTTCCTGCTCGTGTTCGTGTTCCTCTACGTCTTCCCGCACATCGGCCAGGGCGTCGGCGGCGGCCACGGCCGGGCGTCCGAGTCGGGCTTTGCGACCGTGCTCGTGCCCGGTGTGGTCGGGATCTCGATCATGTTCCAGGGCATCCAGGCCGTCGCGCTGCAGCTGGCTACCGAGTTCGGCTACACGCGTGAGATCGAGGACCGCGTGCAGGCGCCCTGCCCGGTCTGGCTGGTCGCGGCCGCCAAGGTGCTCTCGGGTGCCGTCCAGGGGGTGCTGGCCGCGGTGATCGTCTTCCCGATCGCAGCCGTTGTGCACGCCAGCGGCGTGAGCGCCCACCTGCACGTCAACTGGCTGGTGGTGCTGACCCTGATCCCGATCGCCTGCGTCTCGATGACCTCGCTGGGGCTGCTGCTCGGCACCACCTTTGAGCCGCGCAACATCGGCCTCATGTTCGGCTTCGTGATCCTGCCGATCACCTTCCTCGGCGGCACCTACTATCAATGGACGCGCCTTTCGCCGGTAAAGATCGGCGGCTTTGAGTGGCTCAAGGTGCTGGTGTTGATCAACCCGCTGATCTACATCAACGAGGGACTGCGCGCGGGCCTCACGCAGGCGTCGCACATGCCGCTCTATGCGGTCTATCCGGTCCTGATCGGCTTCGGCGTGCTGTTCTGGACGCTCGGGCTGCGCAACTTCAAGCGCCGCGTGCTGGCCTAGAGGCGGCCGCCGAGCGCCACGAACCGCCTCTGGCCCCCAAACTGGAGCCGCGGGGCGAGTTTTGTGCATCTGGTGCGGTGGGAGCGCGCGTAATGCACAAAACTCCTGGGGGCGGGCAGGTTTGGGGGCTAAGAGCTGTTGGCGAGCTGCCAGCGGCCACGGCGCCAGCGGCCACGGCGCCAGCGGCCACGGCGCGTCCGCGGGCGCCGCGGCTAACCGAGCGCGCGCTCCAGAAGCGCGACGATCCGCCGCTCGACCTCAGGCGTGATCTCCCTGAGCGCAAAGTCGGTCGGCCACATCTCGCCATCGTCGAGCTTGGCCTGGTCGCTGAAGCCAAAGAGGGCGTAGCGGGTCTTGAACTTCTTCGCGTCGCGGAAGTAGCAGAGGATCTTGCCGTCCCGGGCGTAGGCGGGCATCCCGTACCAGGTCCGCGGCGCGAGCGCCGGCGCCGCCGCGCGGATGATCTCGTGCAGGCGCTGGGCCAGCGCACGGTCTGAGGGATCCATCTCGGCGATCTTGGCGAGCACCTCGCGCTCGGCCTCGGCGCCCTTCTTGCCGGCGCGCTCCTCCTTGAGGCGCTCGCGCATCGCGGCGCGCTCCTCGGCGCTGAAGCTCGCGCGGGACTTCGCAGCCGGCTTGCCGGCGCCGGCGTCATCTGCACTTGACATTCGTGCTCCTCGCTGAACGGTGGAAGGGGTGAGAACACGGTAGCTCCCGACCCCGGCGGGCGCCGCCGAGACTCCCCGGCACTTTCACAACTCGTACACAACCTCGCAATCTCCCGGCCTTAGTGTTGCCCTCGCCAGACGCGGAAGGACTATCGCCCGCCAGCCGGCGGGCGGAAAGGAGCAGAGATGGCGGACCACGCAGCTGCCGTGGATGTCTTCAGGCCCCTCGACGAGGCCGAGATCACGCAGAAGCACTGGCTGACGGTGATCACCGCGGGGATGGGCTTCTTCACCGATGCCTATGACCTCTTCATCATCGGCACCGTCACGGTCCTGCTGACGCCGATCTTCCACCTGAGCACCGGCCAGATCTCGCTGCTGAACTCGATCTCGCTGCTCGCCTCCGTGGCCGGCGCCCTGGTCTTCGGCCGCCTGATGGATCGGCTGGGCCGTAAGCGCGTCTACGGCCTGGAGGTCGCGCTGCTCTCGCTCGGCGCGGTGCTGTCAGGCCTCTCCTGGAGCTTCACGTCGCTTTTGATCTTCCGGATCATCGTGGGCATCGGGGTCGGCGGTGATTACGCCACCTCGGCCGTGATCACGGCCGAGTACGCAAACCGCAAGTCGCGTGGCCGCCTGGTCGGCAGCGTCTTTGCGATGCAGGGGCTGGGCCTGATCGCCGGACCGGCGATCGCCTCCATCTTCCTCGGCGCTGGCGTTTCCGACCACGTCGCCTGGCGGCTGATGCTCGCGCTCGGCGCGATCCCGGCCATCTCGGTCGTCTACCTGCGCCGCAGGATCAAGGAGACGCCGCGCTACCGGCTCGCCGTGCAGGGTGACCTGGCAGGCGCCGCCGCGGCGGTCAGCTGGACGCTCGACGGCGCCGGGGCGACAGCGCTCAGCACAGCCGGCGATTCGGCACGGCAACCGGCGGCTGAGCACGTGACGCGCGCGCGGTCCTCGGCGTGGCGCCAGCTCACGGGCCGCCCGTACCTGCCACGCCTGATCGGAACCGCAGGTTGCTGGTTCCTGCTCGATGTCGCCTTTTACGGTAACTCCGTGTCGAGCCCGCTGATCCTCAAGCAGCTCGAGCCCAAGGGCACGCTGCTGGCCCACACGCTCACCTCGCTTGCGATCTTCGCAATCGCGGCCTTCCCGGGCTACTGGGTGGCGGTGATGCTGCTCGACAAGATCGGGCGCAAGCGGATCCAGTGGCAGGGCTTCATGGTCATGGCGATCGCCTTTGGCGCGATCGGGCTGATCCCCGGCGTCGCGCAGGACACCGCCCCGTTCCTGGTCCTGTTTGCGATCAGCTACTTCTTCATCGAGTTCGGGCCTAACATGACGACCTTCGTCTACCCCTCCGAGGTGTACCCGACGGCCGTACGCGGCATTGGCGACGGGATCTCAGCCGGGTCGGGCAAGTTCGGCGCGTTCCTCGGCGCACTGCTGGTCCCGCATCTGCTGAAGTCGATCGGGATCTCCGGGGTGATGGAGATCATGGCCGTGGTCTCCGTGATCGGGGTCGCCCTGACGCTGATCACGCTGCCCGAGCCGATGGGCAAGACGCTCGAGGACTCCTCGCAGGACACGATCGCCGCAGGAGCGCCGCTCGCGCCCACGGCCACGGCCACCGCCACGGCCACGGCAGGCGGCCCGGCCGTGAGCGTCGCCTCCCGGGCCTGACGCGCGTCGCCCGAGGCGGCGTTCACGGCGGAAGGCAAACGGCCCGCACCGGCACTCGCGCCGGTGCGGGCCGTTTGGCCCCGGTCCACAGCGGGACCGGGGCGGCAGGCTCAGGCCGCCTGGCGCAGGGCCGCCAGCTCGGGGTTGCGAGCCAGGGCGCTGAGCGCACGGCGCTCGAGCTCACCGGCCTGCGATGTGGTGATGCCGAGCTCGGCACCGGTCTGACGGATCGTGCGGGGCTCATCGCCGCCGAGGCCGAAGCGCAGCTCGAGCACGTTGCGCTCGAGCTCGGGCAGACGAGCGAGAACCTCGGCCACCTGCGCGTCGCGCCAGTTGTCGGCGGCGTGCTCCTCGGGGCCACGCTCGTCACTGCGCAGCAGGTCACCGAGCGCCGTCTCGCCGTCATCGCCGACCGGCTGGTCGAGGCTCGTGATCGCCGCGGAGAGCTCGCGCACCTCGGTCACCTGCTCGATCGGCAGGTCCGCGACGGCCGCGACCTCCTCGTCGGTCGGCTCACGGCCGAGCTTCAGCGCCAGCTCGGACTCAACCTTGCGGACCTTGACCTGGCGCTGGGCGACGTGGACCGGTACCCGGATCGTGCGACCCGAGTTCTGGAGACCACGCTGAATCGCCTGGCGAATCCACAGCGTGCCGTAGGTGGAGAACTTGAAGCCCTTGCGCCAGTCGAACTTCTCGACGGCGCGGATCAGGCCGAGCATGCCCTCCTGAACGAGGTCCTCGAGCGGTAGCCCGTGGCCCTGGTAGCGGCGAGCCTGCGCCACCACCAGACGCAGGTTGGCGTTGATCATGCGCGTCTTGGCGTCGAGGTCGCCGCGCTCGATGCGCTTGGCGAGCTCGATCTCCTCGGCGGCGGTCAGCAGCTCATGGGTACGAGCCTCGCGGAAGAAGATCTCAAGCGACTCCATGGAGCCGTCGAGCACCGGCGCGGCGGCGCGCCGGCGAGACGTGCGCGTGCTGAGCGGCGTTCCCCGACGCTCGTGCTGCGCGCTGGCAGTGGTGTTGCGACGCGTGGCGCGAGCAGTCTCTTTCTCGTTGTGCTCGCCTCTGGTGCGGGTCTTTGGTGTCATCTGCTTGTTCTCGTTCGTTATTTTGAAGATGATCGAATTATACGTCTACGTAAAGTTCTGTCAAGTTGTCGCGGTTCCTGCGTGAGCCGGCCGGTCCGGACCAAATTTGCCCGTCGGACGCGTTCTGGCGCCTGTGCTCTGGGGCGCTGCTGGCCGCCCAGTGCTACTGCTTACCGCTTTGCCACCCAACAACACTCAATGCACCACAGCGATGCGTAAGTCGTTGCTAAGAACTGACGAAGTTCGTGTTAGCGAGCCATCCGGGGAGTCGGCCGTCACCGCCGAAACTGAAGGCCCCGGTCCGCGCTTGACCGGATCCTTGCACCATCTACACGAACGCCCGCGGGCCGTTACGCGCAACCAAGCCTGCGCCCGGCCCGCACGCTGTCGCTAGGCGCAGGCCTCGTGGCCGTCGACGTGCTGCAGGACGCAATCGAGCAGGCCCGGGAAGCGTCCCTCCAGCTCGTCGCCGCGCAGCGAGACGAGGCGCTGCACGCCCTCGGTGCGCGTGTAGGTCAGGCCGGCGTCGCGCAGGACGCGCAGGTGATGGGTGAGCGTGGACTTGGACACCGGCACCCCAAGACTGCCACAGGAGAGCTCGTTGTGGAGCGCCAACACGCGAACGATCTCGAGCCGCACGGGGTCACTGAGCGCATGCAGCACGTCGGTCAGATCGAGCTGTTCGGGGTCGGGGTGTGCGATCACTCGCATCTGACGCTCACGAAGCTGGGCCTGCGTGCCGACACGCGTGATCAGGATAGCGACGCCCCCGGAGTTCTCTGACGCGCCCCGCCTACCCGCCGAGCGCCGCAAGCGCCTGCTCGTGCAGCAGGCCGTTGGTCGCAAGACCGCTGCCGGCGCCCGGACCACTGATCCCATTCAGCCCGCTGAAGCGCCCGCCCGCCTCCTCGACGACGATCGACACGGCCGCGAGGTCCCAGAGGGTCGCCTCCGGGTCGGTGGCGATCTCCGCCGCACCCTCGGCGACCAGCATGTACTGCCAGCTGTCACCGACGCCGCGTGTGCGCCAGCAGCGACGCCCCAGGTCGAGCACGCGCTGAAAGCCACCGATCGCGTCCCACTCCTCGATCCCGCTCCAGACGAACTGGGCGTGCGCCAGGTCGCTGACCGCAGAGACCGCAAGGCGCCGCCCGTCGGCGTAGGCACCGCCGCCCCGCACCGCCCACCAGCGCTTGCGCATCGCCGGCATCGAAACCATGCCCACCTTGACCTCACCGTCCTCGAGCAGCGCGATCAGCGTCGTCCAGGTGTCCATCCCGCGCACGTAGCTCTTGGTCCCGTCGATCGGGTCGATCACCCACGCGCGCCCCGGCTCGCCCGCTGCCTCCACACCGCCGAACTCCTCGCCGATGATCCGGTCCTCGGGCCGCGCGAGTGCCAGCCGTTCGCGCAGCGCCCGCTCGCAGGCCTTGTCGGACTCCGATACCGGCGTCATGTCCGGCTTGGTCTCAACCGCCAGGTCGGCGGCCCGGTAGCGCGCCATCGTCACCGCATCGGCGGCGTCGGCCAGCTCGAAGGCGAGCTTCAGATCATCTTCATAGGGGGTGCTCATGGCGCCCGATCCTAGTACGCTCGCCGTCATGGCCGACTACAGCCTCACCGCCGCCGACCTGCAGCCGGAGACAACGGAGCTGCTGGCGCGGCTGGTCCGCTTCAACACGGTCAACCCGCCCGGCAACGAGCGTGAGGCGATCGAGCACCTGCGCGCATACGTCGCCGACGCCGGCTTTGAGACCGAGCTCTTGGCCGCCACCCCCGAGCGGCCGAACCTGGTCGCGACGCTTGCGGGGCACTCGCCCGACGGCCCGACGCTGGTGTTTCTGGGCCACGTCGACACGGTGCTCGCCGCGGCGGCGGACTGGCAGCACGACCCGTGGAGCGGCGCGCTTGCCGACGGCTTTTTGTGGGGCCGGGGCGCGCTTGACATGAAGAGCCAGGTGGCGGCCGAGGCGGTCGCCGCCGTCACGCTCGCCCGCGCCGGCTGGCGCCCGGCGCGCGGCGCGCTGAAGCTCGTGTTCGTCGCAGACGAGGAGACCGGTGGCGCGGTGGGCGCCCGCTGGCTGACCGAACAGCACCCGGATCGGGTCCGCTGCGACTACCTCGTCAACGAGGGCGCGGGCAGCCCCTTCGAGCTCGACGGCCAGCGCTACTACGGCGTCTGCTGCGGCGAGAAGGGGATCTACCGCTTCCGCCTGACCGCGCACGGGACCGCCGGCCACGCGTCGATGCCGCGCCTGGGTGACAACGCGCTCCTGAAGCTGGCCCCGGTGATAGAGGCGCTGGCGCCCGGCCTAAGCGGCTATGACCCGACGCCGGCGGCGCTGGCGCTGATCGAGGCGCTGGGCGAGGATCCGGGCGACCTCGGCGCCGCGATCGCGAACCTGCGCGCGCGCCACAGCGCCCTGCCGGTGATCGTCGAGCCGATGCTGGCTGTGACGCTCACCCCGACGATGGCGGGGGCGTCTGAGAAGATCAACGTGATTCCCGCCCGCGCCTGGCTGAAGGTCGACACGCGCGTGCCGCCTGGCCTGGGCGCCGAGGTCGCGCTCACGCGCCTGCACGAGCTGCTCGGTGCTACCGCGTCGGGGCTTGAGATCGAGTTCACCGAGCAGGTGCCCGGCTACGCCTCCCCGCATCGCAGCGAGCTGATGGACGCGATCGAGCGCTGGCTGGCCGCCAACGACCCGGGCGCGCGGGCGGTACCGGTGCTCTTGCCCGGCTACTCGGACTCAAGCTACTTCCGCGCCGCCTTCCCGGACCTGATCGCCTACGGCTTCTTCCCGCACCGCCACCAGACGCTCTTTGAGTCAGCGCCACTGGTCCACAACGCCGACGAGCGCATCGATGTGCGCGACCTCGGCTACGCGGCGAGCTTCTACGCGGCGCTGGCGCGCGAGCTCTTGGGCTGAGATCCACAACGAGCAGGAGTGGCGGCGCCTCCGGCTAGGGCCCGAGCAGGGCGAGCGGAACGACAGCGACGCCGTCCGACCGCCGGTAGGCGATGGGCCCGGTGTTGATGACGATGCGGTCGATCACCCGCTCCCCGAACTTGTCGGCCAGCCAGCCGAGATGGCGAACGTCGTGGTCAGAGACGCTCCCGCCCAGCTTCACCTCGACAGCGAGCACCTTGCCCTCGGGATTGGTGAGCATCAGGTCGATCTCGTGGTCACCGTTGCGGGTCCGCAGGTGTGAGACGGTTGCCTCGGATCGCTGGGCGAGCACCCGGACGCTGAGGGTTACCAGCGACTGAAACAGACGTCCGAGCATCGTGCCCTGCTGAGGACCCAGCGGCGTGCCCGCCCCGTCAAGCAGCGACTGATGGGTGAGGCCGAGCAGGCGGGCGGCCAAGGCCGGGTCTGCCAGATGGTGGCTGGGGGTCTGCCCAAGGCGGGCGAACGCTCCTGCCAGCGGCACCCAGGCCGGCAGTGGGTCGAGCAACCAGAGCTGCCGCAGCGCGTCTCTGTAGGCGATGGTGGTGGAGCGAGCGGGCTTGTCGCTTATGCCGGCCGTGGCGGCGTCGAGGATCGAGGTGTAGCTCGCGGTGCTGGCGGTGGCCGCGGCATAGGCGCGCAGCCAGTCGAGCAATGACGCCGGTTTGCGGACGGCAAGGCCCTGCTCGGGGATGTCGCGGTCAACCGCGTTGTGCAGGTAGCTATCGAGCTCGCCTCGAAGCAGACGGTCGGGGAGCCCACGCAGCCCCGGGAAGCCCGACGCCATGATCTCCTCGACGTAATCGACCAGGCGCACCTCGGTGTCAGCTTCGACGGCTCCGGCGGTCCCGCTGAGCAGGCGCTCGAGACTGACCGTCGGGGTCGCGACCTGTCGTTCACTGAAGGCCAGGGGCCGCATCCGCAGGCGAGTGATGCGACCCGCACCGGAGTGGGCGGTTGCGCCGGGCGCCACCGTCGCGCTGCCGGTGAGCAGGAACTGCCCGGGAGCCCTGTCTCGGTCGACGGCTCGGCGTACGACGTCCCATACCTCCGGGACCTTCTGCCACTCGTCGATCAACACAGGGCGCGGACGGATCAAGATCAGCTCCGGATCAGCCGCGACGGCCTCGCGGACCGGACCTGAGTCGAGCGCGACAACGCTCCTCGCCCGCGCCTGCGACGTGGAGGTCTTGCCCACCGCCTTGGCGCCGTCGATGGCGATGGCGGGCAGCGCATCCAGAAGCATGTCGAGCTCGTCATCGAGCACTCTGCGCCGGTAGCCCATGCCTTCAATCATACGGTTAGCCGACACTAAACGCTACAGTTAGCAGGCCTCAAACGCTACAGACAGCAACCACCATGGCACAGGTGACGGCGAATGCAATGGTTTCCATGGCTTCTACGCGACGCTGGCGCGCGAGCTGTTGGGCTGAGCGCCCACCCCCGGGGCCGCCGGCCCGCTGGCCGGCGGCCCGGTCTCAGCGCGTGCCGGCAGCCGCCGGGCAGAGCGCGGGATCAGCGCTCCGAGCGCGCTCAGCATGCCGACCGCTGCGCCCACGCCGAGCACCCAGCGCACACCGACGCCGGCGGCCAGCGGGCCGACGGCGGCGTAGCCAAGCGGCATCAAAGCCAGGGAGCCCATGTGGTCCCAGGCGCTCACGCGCGAGAGCGCACGCGGCGGGATGTGGTGGGCGAGCGTGGTCTCCCACCAGACACCGGTGAGCGCGCCGGCGCCACCGGAGATCAGGGCGCCCGCGACCAGCACCGTGCGCGGCAGCCCGAGCGCCACCAGCAGCCCGATCAGCGGCCACAGCGCGCCGAGCGCGAGCGCCAGGCGCAGCGGCCGGCGGGGGTGAAGGACGGTGGCCAGCAGCGACGCGACCAGCGAGCCCGCACCGTAGATCGCGATCAGCAGGCCGAAGAGCCCGACGCTCCCGTAGGCGTCCCTGACCGCCAGCGGCCCGAGCCCCATCAGCGGCACCACCGTGCACAGCGTGACGGCGGTGTAGGCGATGATCGTCACCCACAGCCAGCGGCGCGAGCGGACCTCCCGGTAACCGGCCCTCAGGTCGGTGATGAAGCTGGCAGGGGCGCCGGCACCTGAGGCCACGCGCGACTGTGCCACGCCCGCCGGCGCCCCACCCCCAGCCCGCCCACGCCGCCTGGGCCTGACCGGCCAAAGCAGCGCCGCCCCGAGCGCGAAGCTCGCGGCGTCAAACAGAAACGCCTCGCCCGCGCCGAGCGAGAGCACCACCGCGGTGGCCAGAAGCGGCCCGATCACGATCGAGGCGTTCTCCAGGGTGCCACGCAACGCCTGTGCTGACTGGATCTCTGACTCGGGCACCGTCTGGGGCACGAGCCCGACGTAGGCTGGCTGGAAGAACGCCTCGGCCACACCGGAGGCGGCCTCGATCAGCGCGATCAGCCAGATCGCGGGGGCACCTGTGAGGATCAGCACGCCGAGCGTGGCGTGCAGCAGCGCGCGTGTGGAGTCACTGGCTATCACCACGCGGTGGCGCGGCAGGCGATCGGCCCACACGCCGCCGAAGACGATCAGCGCCACGAACGGCAGCGAGCCCGCGCCGAGGATCACCGAGAGGTCCGTCGCCGAGCCGGTGCGCCGGGTGATGTAGAGCGCCATCGCGACGATCACAGCCTGGGTGCCGATCTGGCTGGCGGACTGGCCGATGAAGAGCAGGCGAAAGTCGCGGTGTCGCAAGACGCGCATGGCCGCCCTGACTGTAGGCTGCGCGCATGTCAACAGGCTCCCGCACACGTCTTGCGCCCGAGGTCTTCAGGCTGCCGGTCGCGCGGCTGCGCGAGGGCTACTACTCGGACGCCTACTTCGTCTACACCAAACAGCTTTTGGAGGAGGTCGGCCACCGCCCGCGGGTGCTGGTGCAGGTCTTTCAGAAGCATCACTCGCGCCTGGGCGGGATCGACGAGGCGATCGCGATGCTGAAGCTGGCTGCTGGCCAGCGCGGGCCGGACGGCAGGTGGGTCCCGGGCTGGGAAGAGCTCGAGGTGCATGCGCTGTACGAGGGCGATCCGATCGAGCCCTGGGAGACGGTGCTCACGATCGAGGGCGAATACCCGCTGTTCGCGCACCTGGAGACCGTGTATCTCGGCTCGCTGGCGCGCCGCTCGCTGATCATGCGCAACGTCGATGCCGTGGTGCGCGCCGCCCGCGGCAAGCCGATCCTCTACTTCCCCGCCCGGCACGACCACTGGCACGTGCAGACCGGCGACGGCTGGGCGGCGCACGTGGCGGGAGCGATCGGCGTCTCCACCGACGCGCAGGCGTCCTGGTGGGGCGGGCGCGGCGTCGGGACCGTTCCGCACGGGCTGATCGCCGCCTACGGCGGGGACACGGTGGCGGCGGCGCGCGTGTTCGCGGAGCGCTTCCACGCGGAGATGAACATCACCGTGCTGGTGGACTTTGACAACGACAGTCCGCGCACGGCGGTGGAGGTGGCGCGCGCGCTCGGCTCGCAGCTCTGGGGAGTCAGGCTCGATACCTCCGAGCGCATGGTCGACCGCTCGCTGATTGATTCGATGGGCGAGTTTGATCCGCGCGGCGTGAACCCACAACTGGTTGCCAACGTGCGCCGGGCGCTGGACGACGCCGGTTTTGGCGACGTGCGGATCGTCGTCAGCGGCGGTTTCACGGCGGAGAAGATCGACCGCTTCGAACGGCTCGGCGTGCCGGTTGACGCCTACGGTGTCGGCTCGTCGCTGATCCGCGGCCAGAACGACTACACCGCCGACGTGGTGATGGTGGAGGGACGTCCGTGCGCCAAGGCGGGGCGCTCCTACCGCCCCAACCCCCGCCTGGAGAGGGTCCTGTAGAGGTGTTTGACGCGATCGACCACGTGGGCATCGCGGTGAGCGATCTGGAGGCGGCGGTGGCCCTTCACCGCGACGTGCTGGGAATGGTGCTGGTGCACCGCGAGACGCTCGCCGAGCAGGGCGTGCGGGCGGCGCTGCTCGATGTCGGCGACTCACATGTGGAGCTGCTCGAGCCGCTCGATGGTGATGGCGCGGTGGCCAGGTTCCTTGCGCGCCGCGGCCCGGGCCTGCACCACGTGGCCTACCGTGTGGCTGACATCGAGGCTGCGCTGGCTAGTCTGTCGGCTGCGGGCACGCGCCTGATCGACGCGCGGCCACGCGACGGGATCCGCGGCTCACGGGTCGCGTTCCTGCACCCGTCTGCCACCGGCGGCGTGCTGACCGAGCTAGTGCAACCCTCAGACCACCACTGACCAGCGAGGAGCTTCGCAGATGAACGCAGAGGACAGGCCACAGAAGATCAGCATCGGCTTCCACGGCGGCCAGACG
>JAJZID010000022.1 GCA_021810705.1 Actinomycetes bacterium | reverse complement strand
AGCACAACTACATCGGGACCGAGCACATCCTGCTCGGCCTGCTCCGAGAGGAGGAGGGTCTCGCTGCACGGGTGCTCGAGTCGCTGGACATCACCGTCGAGCGCGTGCGCGCCCAGGTTGTGCGAATCGTCGGTTCCGGCGAAGAGGTCACCTCCGGCCAGATACCGTTCACGCCGCGCGCCAAGAAGGTTCTTGAGCTGGCGCTGCGCGAGGCGCTGAGTCTGGGTCATAACTACATCGGCACCGAACACATCCTGCTCGGCCTCGTGCGCGAGAACGAGGGCGTCGCGGCGCGAATCCTGCTCGACTTCGACGCTGACTCGGAGAAGATTCGCAACGAGGTGATCCGCATGCTCTCCGGTCCGGGAGGGCGGCGTGGCGCCGGCGCGACGCCGGCGGCGGGCGTGGGCGCCGCTGCAGCCGACGCCAAGAAGTCATCCAAGCTGCTCGATCAGTTCGGCCGCAACCTCACCAAGCTTGCCGCTGACGGCAAGCTCGACCCGGTCGTCGGCCGCGAGACTGAGATCGAACGGATCATGCAGATCCTGAGCCGTCGCACAAAGAACAACCCGGTGCTGGTCGGTGAGCCGGGTGTCGGCAAGACTGCGGTGGTCGAGGGACTCGCGCAGCGGATAACCAACGCAGACGTCCCCGAGCTGCTCAAGGGCAAACAGATCTACACGCTCGACCTGGCCGCGCTGGTGGCCGGTTCCAAGTATCGCGGTGAGTTCGAGGAGCGCCTCAAGAAGGTGATGAAGGAGATCACGCAGCGGGGCGACATCATCCTGTTCATCGACGAGCTCCACAACCTGGTCGGTGCTGGTGCGGCCGAGGGCGCGATCGATGCCGCGTCGATTCTCAAGCCCGCGCTGGCCCGTGGCGAGCTGCAGACGATCGGAGCCACGACGCTTGAGGAGTTCCGCAAGTACCTCGAGCGCGACTCGGCGCTCGAGCGCCGTTTCCAGAAGATCGTGGTGGATCAGCCGTCCAAGGACGAGACCGTCCAGATCCTCAAGGGTCTGCGCGACCGCTACGAGCAGCACCACAAGGTCAACATCACCGACGAGGCGCTCACCGCCGCGGCCGATCTGGCTGACCGCTACATCTCCGATCGCTTCCTGCCCGACAAGGCGATCGACTTGATCGACGAGGCAGCCTCGCGCATGCGCATCAAGTCGATGACCTCGCCCCCTGTCTACCGTGAACTCGAGGACGAGATCGAGGAGACGCGTCGCGCCAAGGAGGCTGCGATCGAGGCGCAGGAGTTTGAGAAGGCAGCCAACCTGCGTGACCAGGAGCGGCGTCTGACCCAGAAGAAGCGTGATCTGGCGGAGCAGTGGGAAGCCGGCGAAGCGACCGAGCGCCCATCAATCGGCGAGGAGGAGATCGCCGACATCGTCTCGATGTGGACGGGGATCCCGGTCTTCAAGCTGACCGAGGCGGAGACCGCGAAGCTGATGCGCATGGAGGAGGAGCTGCACAAGCGCGTCATCGGCCAGCATGCGGCGGTGGAGGTCATCTCAAAGGCGATCAGGCGTTCTCGCGCCGGCCTCAAAGATCCGAAACGGCCGACCGGCTCGTTCATCTTCCTGGGCCCATCGGGGGTTGGCAAGACCGAGCTGGCACGGACATTGGCCGAGTTCCTGTTCGGTGACGAGGAGACGATGATCCGCATCGACATGTCCGAGTACATGGAGAAGCACGCGGTCAGCCGCCTGGTCGGTTCGCCTCCCGGTTACATCGGCTACGACGAGGGTGGCCAGCTGACCGAGGCGGTACGCCGCAAGCCCTACAGCGTGCTGCTGCTCGATGAGATCGAGAAGGCGCACCCGGATGTGTTCAACATCCTGCTGCAGATCCTCGACGACGGTCGGCTCACTGACGCCCAGGGTCGCACGGTCGACTTCCGTCACACGATCGTGATCATGACCTCGAACATCGGCGCAGCCGAGATCGCCCGCAACTTCCAGATCGGCTTCTCGACGATCGAGGACGAGACCGGCGTCAGCTACGACGAGATGAAGAGTCGGATCATGGGCGAGCTCAAGCGCGTCTTCCGCCCTGAGTTCATCAACCGGATCGACGATGTGATCGTCTTCCACAAGCTGGCCAAGAGCGAGATCAAGGAGATCGTCGACCTGCTCCTGCGGCGCATCCGTGAATCGATGGCCGAACGCGAGCTGCAGCTCGAGCTCTCCGAGGACGCCAAGGACCTGCTGGTCGAGAAGGGCTGGGATCCGGCGATGGGCGCAAGACCGCTCAAGCGAGCGATCCAGCGCTACATCGAAGATCCGCTGGCCGACTTCGTGCTCCGCTCCCAGGTCCCGGAGGGATCGACCGTGGTGGTCGATCGCGAAGAGGGCGGCGAGCGCGAGGGCGCTGAGAGCGCCGAGGTCAAGCTATCGGTGCTTGAACCGGCTCCCCAGCCGACTCCGGTTGGCGTTGGTGCCGAGGGTGGTTCCGACGACGCCGACGTGGACGACCCCCAGCCGTCGGCTCAGTCCACCGACGAGAGCTAGAGGCACCGACGCAGCGTCAACGCCGCGGACCTGAGGACCGTTGCGCTGAACGGTCCTCAGGTCTGAGGGCCTGCGGATCGGTTTCCTGCCGCTCCGTCGGGTTGCGGGCGTAGCCTCACGGCGATATGCCGACGCTCAGAACTGTCCACGTCTGCACCGTCTGTGGTCACGAGTCCCCACGCTGGGCGGGCAGGTGTCCTGGGTGCGGCGAATGGAACACGCTGGTCGAGGAGACGCGCGCCAGGGACGGCGCTCCCGGGCGCGGCGCCGGCCAGCGGGCCGGCGCCGGCGGTGGGGTGGCGGCTGCCGTGCCGGTGGCGCTCGCCAGCGTGGAGGTTGCGCCGGAGCCGCGACTGAGCACCGGCATCGGCGAGCTTGACAGCGTGCTCGGTGGCGGCTTGGTGCCAGGTTCCCTGGTGTTGCTCGGCGGGTCGCCGGGCGTGGGCAAGTCGACGCTGACGACGATGGCGCTGGCCAACCTGGCCGCCGCCGGCCACCGGACGCTGTACATCTCGGCCGAGGAGTCCGCGGCGCAGATCAGGTTGCGGGCGCAGCGACTGAGCGGCGGCGACGCGTTGGCGATACCCGTGGTCGCGGAGACGGATCTGGCCACGGTGCTTGCGACCCTCGAGCAGGAGCGGCCCGAGGTATGTGTGGTCGACTCGGTGCAGACGCTGCACAGCGGCGGGCTCACAAGCGCCTCTGGATCTGTGGCCCAGGTACGCGAGGTCGCCAGCGAGATCATGCGTGTGGCCAAAACGGCCGCGATTGCGGTCTTGCTGGTCGGCCACGTGACCAAGGACGGTGCGCTGGCGGGGCCACGGGTGCTCGAACACCTGGTCGACTGCGTCCTGCAGTTCGAGGGCGAGCGTGAGCGCACCTATCGCACCGTGCGCGCCGTCAAAAACCGCTTTGGCTCAACCAACCAGGTGGGCGTGTTTGAGATGCGCGACGACGGCTTGGTCGAGGTGCTCGACGCTTCCGCACGGTTTGTGGCGGAGGCGACACGTGCGCCGGGCAGCGTCGTGCTGTGCGCGATGGAGGGCGCGCGACCGCTGTTGGTGGAGGTCCAGGCGCTCGTGCATGCCTCTGAGCTCGAACAGCCGCGCCGGGTCGCAGCCGGGATCGACCGCAACCGTCTCGCGCTGGTCCTTGCCGTGCTCGGCCGACACGCTGGCATCGGTCTTGGACATGCCGACGTGTTTGTCAACGTAGTCGGCGGGATCCGCCTCGACGAGCCGGGCTCCGACCTGGCGGTCGCACTCGCTGTTGCCAGTGCGGCCCGAGGCCGATCGCTCCAGTCCCCCGGCGGTGGCCCGCTCGCCTGCTTCGGGGAGCTCGGCCTCACCGGTGAGCTGCGCAGCGTGGCGCACGCGGACCGGCGCCTTGACGAGGCGGCCAAGTTCAAGCTCGGGGCTGTGCTCGAACCTTCCCGCCATCGCACGCTCCGCGCCGCCGTGGCCGCCAGTCTCGCGGGGTCGGATCCTCGCGCGCGCAGCGAGTCAGGCATCACCGCGGCCTGAAGTCGTCTGTTTGGCGCCTGCATAGGCGTCCAACACGTTCTCGAGACGCGCGACTCGGCTGCCCTTGATCAGGCAGGCGTCGCCGCTGCCGAGCTCGCGCAGCAGGGCGACGGCATCGTCGATGCTGTCCACGTGCGCCGTGCCGTAAAACGAGGTCCGGTAGCCCACCAGCTCGATCCCGAGCTCCCGCGCCAGGGTGGCGATGCGACGATGCTCAGGCTCGCTGTGCACACCGAGCTCGGCCATGAGCCCGAGCAACGCCAGCCGGCGCTTGGCTGGCAGCGCCGCCAAGGCGCGGACCGCCGCCTCTGCAGAGGCGGGCACGGAGTTGAAGCAGTCGACGATCAGCGACGGGCCGCCTGGCTGATGCTGAACGTCCATGCGCCAGGGAGATCCCCGGCTGGCGCCCAGTGCCTCGGCCACTGCCTCGATCGGCACACCACACCACAGGGCCGTGGCCGCTGCGGCCAGGGCGTTGTGAACCTGGTGGGCCCCATGCAGGGCCAACTGGATCTCGGCCTGCCCCCAGGGCGAGGTCAGGCGAAAGCGCGCGCGCAGCTCTGGATCGAGCCTCACATCCTCGGCGCGCACATCGGCGGGGGCGGTGACGGCGTAGCCGAGCACCGGACAGGCGCTGAGCGCAGCCATGCCGCGCACCAGCGGGTCGTCGTGGTTCAAAACCGCGACGCCAGAGGCGGGCAGCGCCGCGACAAGCTCGCTCTTGGCGCGCGCCACGCCTTCCAGGCTGCCCAGGAATTCGACGTGCGCCATCTGCACGCTCGTGAGCACCCCGACATCGGGACGCGCGACGCGGCACAGCTGGGTGATGTCGCCGATGTGCCGCACGCCCATCTCGAGCACCACCCAGCGCGTGCCTTCGCGGGCGCCCATGAGCGTAAGCGGCAGGCCGAGCTCGTTGTTGAACGAGCGGTCGCTGGCGGTGGCCGCGAACGTTGTGGCCAGGCAGCTGGCCAGCAGATCCTTGGTCGTCGTCTTACCGACAGATCCGGTGATGCCGATCACGGCGGCGACTCGCTCGCGCGCAAGTGCGCCGAGCGCAAGCAGCGCCGCGGCGGTGTCCGGCACCCGTATCGCAGTCGCCCCGAGCGGGTCCTGCGATGTCAGATACGCTGGCGCGCCCGCCTCAAGTGCCGCCGGGATGAATGTGTGTCCGTCCCGGTGTGCGACGATTGGTACGTACAGCTGGCCTGCGCGCAGTGTCCGCGAGTCAATGCTCGCACCGTCCACGGCAACGTCCGGTCCCGTGATCTCGCCTCCCAGGCGGGTCGCCAGCTCCGAGGCAAGGAAGCGCACGGCCTACCCTTGGCCGGCGTCGCCGGCCGACTTGCGTGTGGCGAACGTGGCGCCGGCGCAGCTCATCCGCCGCTGCCCGCCAACGCCAGCGCCACCAGGCGGTCAAGCACCTCACCGAGTGGCAGACCGGCGGCGGCCATCATCCGTGGGTAGCGGCTGTAGGAGGTGAGGCCCGGCAGCGTGTTGACCTCGTTGAGGATCACCTTCCCGTCCGCTGTCAGGAACATATCGACGCGTGCCAGCCCCGAGCAGCCAAGCGCGCCGTAGACTGCTCTGGCCGTTTCCTGCACGAGCGCGCGTGCCTCTGGTGAGATGTCAGCCGGGACGATAAACGTGGCGTTGTCCGAGCCGTAGGTCTCGGGTCGGTGCTCCTGGTGGATGCGGAAGAACCCGTGTGACAGCGAGATGCGGTCGACCTCTCCGGCCAGCAGATCCAGGCCGCTTCCGAGGATCGCGCACCCGATCTCGCTGCCGCTTATCGCCTCCTCAATCAGCACCTTGCTGTCGTATTCGCTTGCTGCCTGGATCGCCACAGCGAGCTCCTCGCCGGTGGATACCTTGCTCACCCCAAATGAGGATCCCGAACGTGCCGGCTTGACGAACACCGGATAGTTGAACTGCTCGGGATCGACGGGCGTGTCGGGCCGGATCGCCCAAAAGCGCGGAGTGGCGATTCCGGCAGCCTTGACCACGGTGTAGGTGAGCGTCTTGTCCATGCACAGTGCGGAGCTCTGTACGTCACAGCCGACGTAGGGGATACCGGACAGCTCGAGCAACCCCTGGATGGCGCCGTCCTCTCCCAGCCGGCCGTGCAGCACCGGTAGCACCACATCCAGCTGGACGGCTCTGTAGCGCTCGCCGTCAAGCACGAGCAGGCCGTGCACGCTCGGGTCACCGGCCAGCAGCACGGGCCGTTCGCTCCGCTGCTCCCATCCATCCGCCGGTCCGTCACAGAGTCTCCAGGCGCCGCCCTGTGTTATCCCAATCCAGAATGGCTCGTACTTTGCTAGGTCCAAGTGTTGGGCCACCTCGCGCGCCGACTTCACTGAGATCGGGTGCTCCTCGCCGGCGCCTCCGAAGATGACGCCGAGCCTCAACCTAGGCACGACGCGACTCGCGTTCGAAGTTCAGGCAGTTGCGCATGCTGTTGACGACCGTGTCGAGCAGCGCATGGTCGGTGTAATAGGCGGTGTGCGGGCTGAGCAGGACGTTTGGCAGCGCGTGCAACCGCAGCCAGAACTCGCTTTCGATTGGCTGCTCGCGCCGGTCGGTGTAGAAGATCCCCTGCTCACCCTCGACCACATCGAGTGCGGCGCCGCCCAGCCGGCCACTCTCCAACGCCGGCACCAGCGCCTCGTTATCGATCAACCCGCCGCGGGCGGTGTTGACGATCAGCGCCCCGGGCTTCATCAGCTCGATCGTGCGTCGGTTGAGCAGATGGCGTGTGGCGTTGGTGAGCGGGGTATGGAGCGTGACGATGTCGCTGCATGCGAGCAACGCGTCGAGCGTCACGTGGCTCACGTCCGCTGTTGGCACGATGTCATAGGCAAGTGTGCGACAGCCAAAGCCGCTCAGCCTTTGCAGAACCGCGCGACCGATCCGGCCTGTGCCGACCACCCCCACCGTCAGGTCTCGAAGCTCCCGTCCACGTGCGGGACACAGTCGGTAATCATGAAGCTTTGTGCGGGTCACCACCGATCTGGCGTTGCGCAGCGCCATCAGCATCAGCATCAGCGTGTAGTCGGCCACGCTGTCGGGAGAGTAGGGCACGGTCTCGACGCGGATGCCAAGACGCGTCGCGCAGCGCATGTCGACGTGATTGGTGCCGACGCTTCTGGTTGACAGATACATCACACCAGCCTGGCGCAGGGCGACCAGGGTGCGCTCGCCAACGGGAGTCTTGTGACCGATGCTCGCGCAGCGCTTGCCCAGGGCAAGCGCAGCTGTGCGCTCGGTCAAGGAGGCGCCGGTGACGGCGACTTGGACGCCGAACCTCGGTGCCATCTCGCGGAAGAGCGCGGCCTCGTCCCGCTCGCAGCCATAGACGATGAGCTCCACCTCCAGGGTTGCCGGCCTGCCCCAGCCGGAAGACGTTGGCTGTGGCTCGGCGTGCGCCGCTGCGGAATGGGTGAGGCTGCCGATCAACCGATGCCCAGCCTTCCGGACCTGCGGCGGTCGGCGTTGCCGTGGCGGTATGTCGATCTCGGGACGGTGAGCATCAGTACTCCCTACAGTCTGTGCCCCCGCTCATGCAGCTTAGATAGCTGCCCGCGCCGCAGCGCCGGCAACCTTCACGGCCTCCGGTTTCATGATTACCGCACCAGTCCGTAAAATCCTCCTCATGGCCTCACGTTCCGGGGAAGAATTCAGAGAGGGGCTCGATTCGCGACAGGAGTCCCGGATGGTGCGGGCGCTTGAAATGGTCGCGCCCGGAACAGCTCTGCGCGAGGGGCTGGATCACATCCTGCACGCGCAGACGGGCGGGCTGATCGTGGTTGGTGACGCCGAGGATCTCGCCTTCCTGTTCTCTGGCGGGGTCAAGTTGGACCTTGACTACACGCCCGCGTTGCTTTATGAGCTGGCGAAGATGGATGGCGCGATCGTGCTCAGCTCGAACGCAACCAAGATCGCGCACGCGAACATCCAGCTGACACCGGACCCAACCATCCATACGCTTGAGACCGGCACGCGCCACCGCACCGCCGAGCGCGTCTCAAAGCAGACTGACGCGATTGTTGTGGCGATCTCCGAGCGCCGCAAGGTCGTGTCCCTGTTCGTGGACGGCGTCAAGTACATCCTTGCGGACATCCCGGTGGTGTTGGCCAAAGCCAACCAGGGGTTGGCGACGCTCGACAAGTACCGCAGCCGCCTCGACCAGGTTTCCACCCGTCTGACCGCGCTCGAGTTTGAAGGCGGCGCCACGCTCCACGATGTGCTGACCGTGCTGCAACGCGCCGAGTTGGTGATGCGCATGGCTGTCGAGATCGAGCGATACATCGTCGAGCTCGGCACCGAGGGCCGTTTGATCGAGATGCAGCTCGACGAGACGATGGTCGGCGTGGGCGCCGAGAAGGCGGCTCTGGTACACGACTACCTGTTGGATGACGACGAGGAGACCTTCACGCTCGCATTCGACCAGCTGGCGCATCTGCCGCATCAGGATCTGCTCGACTTTGGCAGGCTCGCGGAGTTGCTCGGCTACGACCGTAAGCTCAACACCTTGGACTACGCCATATCGCCACGCGGAATAAGGATTCTCGGGCGCATCCCAAGGCTTCCCAAGCTGGTCGTCAGGCGCATCGTCGAATCCTTTGGTGGACTCGAAGAGCTTCTGGCTGCCACCGATGGCGAACTGGAGACCGTCGATGGTGTGGGCGAGATTCGGGCCAAGGACATTCGCGAGGGACTTCGCCGGTTGCAGGAGATCAATCTCGTCGACCGCTATCTGCAGACGTGACGGCGGCCCGTGGCACGAACCGATAGCGCTCAACGAGCCAAGGAGGACACCATTACCGACACGGTTCACGATGGGCTGGGCGAATCCGACTACGAGACGGTGGATATAGAGCCGCTGACGCAGATCGAGTTTGCGGTGGGCGACTGCGTCGTCTACCCGCACCATGGTGCGGGCACCGTCATCAAGAAGGAGTTCAAGGAGGTCCTGGGTGAGGAGCGCGAATACCTCACGATCCTGATCCTGCACAACGAGATGACGGTGATGGTGCCGACCGCCAACGCGCACCTGGCCGGTCTGCGGCGGGTCGTCAGCGAGGAGACACTGGCACGGGTTCTGGAGATCCTGACCGAGCCTGGCTCCGCGATGCCCGGCACCTGGAGCCGGCGGGTCAAGCACAATCGCGACAAGATCAAGACCGGCGATGTCTGTGAGCTTGCCGAGGTGGTCCGCAACCTTGCGATCAGGGAGCATCAGAAGGGACTCTCAACGGGGGAGAAGCAGATGTACATGCGTGCCCGGCAGGTGCTCGCGTCGGAACTCATGTACGCGCTTGACATGGACGAGGTCCAGGTCGAGGCGCACCTCGCGGACGTCATCCTGACCGGCGTCGCAAACGCCGGGACGGACGTCGCTGTGCCCGACGACGAGTGATTGGGGCCGTTCGGTGAGCGGTGAGGCGCGCGCGCTTGCGCTGGTGGTGGGCGCTGGACGCGGCGAGCGGCTCGGATATGGGGGGCCGAAGGCGCTGGTCCAGATCGCTGGCCGTCCCATGCTGGAGTGGAGTGTGGCTGCGCTTCAGCAGGTCTCCTGTGTGGATGAGATCGTGGTCGCTCTACCCGCGGACAGGCTCGATGCGGCGCCCGAGGGCGTGCTTGCCGTGGCCGGCGGCAGCACCCGCTCGGAGTCGGTGCGGGCAGCGCTGGCGGCCGCGACGTCTGACGCCGAGGTTGTGGTCGTGCACGACGCCGCGCGGCCGCTGGCAACGCCCGAGCTGTTTGCTCGGGCGGTTCGCGAGCTCGCCCGTGCAGGCGTCGACGCGGTCGTCGCGGCGGTGGCTGTCGGCGACACGATCAAGCAGGTCGTTGACTCCGGTCGAGCGGTCGAGCGCACGCTCGACCGCTCGACGCTATGGGCCGCACAGACGCCCCAGGTGTTCCGCCGCCGGGCGCTGGACGTGGCCCTGCGGGCCCCGGCTGAGCTGATCACAGCCGCAACCGATGACGCTTGGCTGGTTGAGCGGCTCGGCGGCACGGTCGTAGTGCTGCCGGTTCACGCAGAGAACTTCAAGGTCACCACGGCACTCGATTTGCGCCTGGCAGAGCTGCTGCTCAGTGAGCGTGGAGTGGTGCAGTGAGTGTGGCGACCGGCATGGGCTATGACTGCCATCGTCTCGTCGCGGGGCGGCCACTGGTGATTGGTGGTGTTCGGATTCCGCACTCGACCGGGCTGCTCGGCCACTCCGACGCGGATGTGCTTACGCACGCGATCATCGATGCGCTGCTGGGCGCGGCGGCGCTCGGCGACATTGGGGAGCACTTTCCCGACACCGACGAGCGCTTCCGGGATGCTGACTCGATCACGCTGCTGGTCGCGACGGTCAGCCTGTTGACTGAGCGCGGCTGCACGATCGAGCACGTCGACGCGACCGTCGTGATCGAGCAGCCGAAACTGGCTCCGTTCAAGGCAGCGATCCATGAACGCCTGCACGGAGTCCTCAAACTTGGTGCGCACCAGCTCAACGTGAAGGCGACGCGAGGCGAGGGCATGGGCTTCATCGGCAGACTCGAAGGTGCAGCCGCACTGGCGATTGCGACCGTGTCCCGGCCGGACAGTCAAACCCCCGGCGTCTAACTTCTGGCATATGCGCGAGGTTCGATTGCATGACACGCTGAGCGGGACGGTCAGGCCGCTCGAGACCAGGACGCCGGGCAAGGTCGGTATCTACTTCTGTGGTCCGACTGTGTACGGGCCAATACACGTCGGCAACGCACGGCCTTTCGTGGTCTTCTCGCTGCTCAAGCGCTTTCTTGTGCACGAGGGCTATGAGGTCACCTTGGTCTCCAACGTAACCGACGTCAACGACAAGATCTACGCCGCCGCTGCGGCTGCGGGGACGGCGTCTCAGGAGCTGGCGCGGACGATGACCGCACGCTACGTGGCAGACACCGACAGGCTCGGCCTGGGCCGACCCGACCACGAGCCGCTGGCCAGCGAGGCGGTTCAGGACATCGTCGAGTTGATCGCGACGCTGATCGAATCAGGTCATGCCTACGCGGCTGACGGCGATGTGTACTTCTATGTATCGAGCTATGGGTCATACGGTGAGCTCTCGCACCGACGCCTGGAGGATCTGGACCAGGGCGAGGGTGGCGACGCTGCGTCGCGCAAACGCGATCCTGTCGACTTCGCGCTCTGGAAGGCGCAAAAGGCTGGCGAGGACACTCACTGGGAGTCCCCTTGGGGGAGCGGTCGGCCGGGCTGGCACATCGAATGCTCGGCCATGGCGGAGCGGCTGCTTGGGGTCGGATTCGAGGTCCACGGTGGCGGTTCAGACCTCGTCTTTCCCCATCACGAGAATGAGGCCGCGCAGACACGTGCTGCTCGCGGCCAGTCGCTTACGCGGCTTTGGATGCACAACGGCATGGTCCGCCTCGACAGCGAGAAAATGTCAAAGTCGGTCGGGAACACGTTTCTGCTGCACCAGGCGCTCGACACCTACGGCCGTGACGCGTTGCTGGTCTACTTCTGCTCTGGGCATTACCGCCAGCCGATCGAGTTCGACCACGAGAGCCTGGTGGCCGCCCGCACGAGCGTGAAGCGTGTCCGCGAGCTGGCGCGACGGCTACGGGCCGGGAGCTCACCCGCGTGGTCAGGGCCGCTTCACAAGGAGTTCTTTGATGCTCTGGCGGAGGACTTCAACACAGCTCGGGCGCTGGCCAGCGTGTTTGAGTGGGTGCGACTCGCAAACCGCTCCAAGGACCCCGTGGGTGACAGCGACCTGCGCGAGATGCTGGGCGTGCTCGGCCTCGGAAATCTGCTCGATGGTGGCGCGCGGACAGCACCATCCCCACGCGCGCTGCAATTGCTTGATCAACGTGATCACGCCCGGGCTGAACGTGACTGGGCGCTCGCAGACCGGCTGCGTGACGAGCTTGGTCAGCTGGGCTGGGAGATCCGTGACGGGCCGGACGGATCGTCGCTCGTTGCGCGGTGATGATCGTCTACGGGCGCAATCCGGTACATGAGGCGCTGCGCGGTCCGCGCAGTGTTGCCACGATCTGGGCCACCGCCAGTGCGGCCCGGGAGTCGTGGATCGAGCAGGCCGGCGTGCCCGTGATCCGGCAGAACACCCAGGAGATCGCGCTGCGGTCGGGTTCAGAGGCCCACCAGGGAGTCTGCGCCGAGGTGTCGGCATACCGTTACGCGGCCGCAGAGGAACTGCTCAGCGCAGGTCCGGGGGTGATCGTGGCCCTGGACCAGGTCCAAGACCCTCAGAACCTCGGCTCCATCTGCCGCTCTGCCGAGTGCGCCGGGGCGCTCGGCGTGATCCTGCCCGAGCGCCGCTCTGTTGAGGTGACAGCCGCTGTCTGTAAGGCATCGGCGGGAGCCGTTGAGCATCTTCCGGTTGCGCAGGTGCGCAACCTCACAGACTTTCTGCTCTCAGCCAAGAAAGCCGGGTTCTGGTGCTACGGCGCGGCCGGCAACGCAGGCCTCGACTATCGAGCCGTCGACCTAGACGGTTCGGTCGTGCTCGTCATCGGGTCCGAGGGTCGTGGTCTGCGACCACGTGTGGCGGCCAGCTGTGACGCGCTGATCTCGTTGCCACTGCGCGGACGCATCGACTCGCTGAGCGTCGGCGCCGCTGCCGCGGTGCTGCTCTACGCGGCCTGCGCGGCAAGCGTCTGAGTCCTCGCCGAGCGGCGCGGCGCCGTCAAGTGGTCCGGTGCCCTTGACAGGCGAGCAACGTTATGCGAACCTCAGCGAAAGCTTGAGTGTCAACTCAAGCTTGAGATATGGTGAGGGGATGATGTCTTGGGAGAGTTCATCATCCAGCCGGACAATCTGATAGGCAGCGGCGCCAGGGGAGGTGACGCGCCACGCAATTCCAACCGCCGAGGCCCATCTTGGGTTTCTCTGGCGCATCCAAAGGAACGCACGGTCGTGGCTCGAATCTCAGTAAACCCCAAGCCTCAACTACAGGTTGAGGATAGTTATCTCATAGCGCTCGCGAAGGCCGGGAGCGACGATGCCTATGACCGGCTGGTGCGCCGGTACTACCGCTTCGTAAGGCTCAAGGCGTCGTCCTACTTCCTGGTCGGGGGAGACTCCGAGGATCTGATCCAGGAGGGGCTCGTCGGCCTATACAAGGCGATTCGTGACTACCGCAGCGACCGTGAGTCGAGCTTCCGCAGCTTCGCTGAGCTCTGCATCACCCGTCAGATCATCACCGCCGTCAAGACCGCGACGCGCAACAAGCACGCACCGCTCAACCAGTACATCTCCTTCTCGAGCACGCCGGTGAGCACAGGCGCTGACAGCGAGCCTACGCTCGACGAGATGATCGCCGGGTCCCCGGTGCACGACCCGGTCAACCAGGTAATCAGCTCCGAGGAGCTGCGCGCCCTGGTGGGCTGCATCTCCACCGCCCTCTCGGAGCTCGAATCACGCGTGCTGTCGCTGTACTTGGATGGTCGCTCCTACGAGGAGATCGGCAAGCGACTAGGCTGTGAGTGCAAGACGGTGGACAACGCTCTGCAGCGCGTCAAGCGCAAGATCGGAAACCACCTCAGCGAACGCGCCGTGGCGGCCTAGCTTGGATCCCAGAGGACTCCAAGATCGGGCTGCAGGCCGTAGGTTGGGAACGCGCCGAAGCGGTGAAACAGCGGGTGGTGGGGCCCGTGGAAGTCAGATGAACCGGTGGTGAGCAGGCCGAGCGACGCGGCTTCACGGACCAGTAGCTCGGTTTGCTCACGGCTGTGGGTGAGATAGAAGGCCTCGACGCCGTCGAGGCCAAGCCCGGCGAATCGTCTCAGGGTCGAGCTGACCTCGGCTGGTGTGGTGATGTCCCAGAACGGGTGGGCCCAGACGGCGAGCCCACCGGCGGCGTGCAGGGAATCTATCGCCTCGGCCACGGATGGCGCGGCGCGTGGCACGTACGCCGGCTTTCCTTCGACCAGGTAGGCGACCAGGAAGTCCGTCGCGCTGCGCAGCTGTTCGCGGTCCAGCCGTGCTGAGTTGGCCGGATCGCTGAAGACCGCCTGTGCCAGGTGTGGGCGACCGACGCTCGCGCCCGTGGCGCGCCGGGCGTCCATGCCGCTGCGGTCAAGCCGCCAGCCGGCCCGCTCGACGGCTTCGCACATGCGTTCGGTTCGCTGTGTTCGATCGGCCCGGGAGCGCTCTAGCTGCGCCAGCAGTGCCGCGTGCTCTGGGTCGATTCGGTAGCCGCAGATGTGCAGGTCGGGTGCGGCCGTGTCTAGCACGGAGATCTCCACGCCGGCCAGTAGCTCCAGGCCGTGGTCGCGTGCGGCCGCTGTCGCCTCGGCCAGGCCGGCCACGGTGTCGTGGTCGGTGAGCGCCAGCAGCCCGATGCCCGCGTTCGCGGCTAGGGCGACCACCTGTGCCGGTGTCAGCTCGCCGTCGGAGTAGGTCGAGTGCGACTGCAGATCGAAGCGGTTTGCCGGTGCGCCGCTGCCAGCTTGCGCCGGGTCGATCTCGCGTGGGGGCGTCATCAATACGACCGTAGTACATCCGGTCTGGTCTGGGCGTACAACCTGTTAGGGCACCCTAAGTTGTGCTACTTTGTGCGCGCTGCCTATTCCTACTTTGTGAGTCGGAAT
>JAJZID010000342.1 GCA_021810705.1 Actinomycetes bacterium | reverse complement strand
GATCATCAGCGCCGAGGCGTAGTACTGGGTGATGAACGCCTCGGTCACATCGGCGGGCGCCGCCCCGGCGGCGTTGTCCAGATAGAAGCTCTGGCGGTCCGACAGGACCCCGTCACGTACCTGGAGCACCTGCGCGTTGGCGTCGTTTTCGGCCACCGCCACGGCGATCGCGTCGAAGGTCCCACCCTGCTCGAGCGCCACACGCTGGCGTTCGAGCAGCCGCCTCACCGCCAACAGGCGGTTGCGCTCGCGCGCGGCGTCCTCATAACGCTGCTCCAGCGCGGCTCGCTCCATGTCGGCCTGCAGGCGCTGCTCGATCTCGCGGTAGCGGCCGGAGAGGAACGCGATCACCCCGTCGATGCCCGCGCGGTAGTCCTCGCGGCTGACCTTGCCGACGCACGGCGCCTCGCAGCGCTTGATGTAGTAGTCCAGGCAGGGCGAGCCGCTGCGCCGCCCCGGTACCGGTCCCTCACAGGTACGGAAGAGGAAGACCTTGCCGAGCACCTCGAGCGTTGCCCTGGTGCGCTTGGCGCTCGAGAACGGCCCGAAGTAGGCGCGCTCGCGCCGGTGCCGTTCGCGGGTGAAGTACACGCGCGGAAACTCCTCGTCGAGGCTGACCGCGATGTAGGGGTAGGACTTGTCGTCGCGCAGCCGGATGTTGAAGCGCGGCTGATACTGCCTGATGAAATTCTGCTCGACGATCAGCGCCTCGGACTCGGTCTGCACGACGAGCGCCTCGATCGCCGTGATCATTGGCAGCAGATCCCGGCCGGCGCGCGTGCTCGGGTTGGAGAAGTGCGAGGCAACGCGCTTTCTGATCGATATGGCCTTGCCCACATAGATCACGCGCCCTGCGCTGTCGCGAAACAGGTAGACCCCGGGCTCGTCCGGCAGCTCACGGCGGCGGTCGGCGGCGACGATCGGCATGGCGTGAATGAGTCTAGGTAGCCGTCTGCTGAAGGCGCCGCGGGCGCCCTCCTGGCTCACCGCGCCCAGGGCCCTAAACTTGACTGATTCAAGATAAGTCGTGATACTGCGGACGATGCCGCCCCGCATCGACATCGAAGGCATCATCCGCGCCGCGCGCCTGCGGGTCACCCGCCCCCGCGTCGCGGTGCTGACAGCCGTGCACGAGCACCCCCACGCCGACACCGCCACGATCATCGACGCCTCCCGCGCCAAGCTGGGCGAGGTCTCCCACCAGGCCGTCTACGACGTGCTCCAGGCCCTGACCGACGCGGGGCTGGTGCGCCGCATCCAGCCCTCACGCTCACCGGCCCGCTACGAGGCGCGCGTCGCCGACAACCATCACCACATCGTCTGCCGCGACTGCGGTGCCGTGGCTGACGTCGATTGCGCGATCGGCTCCGCCCCCTGCCTCTCCCCGTCCGAGGCACACGGCTTCACCGTGGACGAGGCCGAGGTCATCTACTGGGGCCGCTGTCCCGGTTGCGCAACGTCTTTGAACGCTCAGATAGCAGCCCAACAGTCCCAGAACCGACCGAAAGGACCACCGTGTCAGACACCACAGACGCGCCCGGCAAGCCCGCCACCGACGCCAACGGCGGCTGCCCAGTCGCCCACCAGACGCGCAAGCATCCAACCCAGGGCGACGCCAACGCCGATTGGTGGCCGGAGCGCCTGAACCTCCGTATCCTCGCCAAGAACCCGGCGGTCGCAAACCCGCTTGACCCGGGCTTCGACTACGCCGAGGCCTTCAAGCAGCTCGACCTTGACGCGGTCAAGCGCGACATCGCCGAGCTGCTCACCACCTCCCAGGACTGGTGGCCCGCGGACTACGGCAACTATGGCCCGCTGATGATCCGCATGGCCTGGCACGCCGCCGGCACCTACCGGATCCACGACGGGCGCGGCGGTATCAGCTCCGGCCAGCAGCGCTTCGCGCCGCTCAACAGCTGGCCTGACAACGTCAACCTCGACAAGGCCAGAAGGCTGCTGTGGCCGGTCAAGCAGAAGTACGGCCAGAGCCTCTCCTGGGGCGATTTGATGGTCCTCACCGGGAACGTCGCGCTGGAGCAGATGGGGCTTCAGACCTTCGGCTACGCGGGTGGCAGACTCGACGCCTGGGAGCCCGACATAGACGTCTACTGGGGGCCTGAGGCAACCTGGCTTGGCGATCAGCGCTACCACGGCGATCGCCAGCTCGAGACGCCGCTGGCCGCCGTGCAGATGGGTCTCATCTACGTCAACCCTGAGGGCCCCAACGGTGAGCCCGACCCGGTCAAGGCGGCCGTCGACATCCGCGAGACGTTCCGCCGCATGGCGATGAACGACGAGGAGACGGTGGCGCTGATCGCCGGCGGGCACAGCTTCGGCAAGACCCATGGGGCCGGCCCGGCCGAGGCGCTCGGCCCCGAGCCGGAGGCGGCACCGATCGAGCAGCAGGGTCTCGGCTGGCGCAACAGCTACCGCAGCGGCGTGCTGGCCGACGCCAACACCTCCGGGATCGAGGTCACCTGGACGCAGACCCCGACACGCTGGTCAAACCACTTCCTG
>JAJZID010000341.1 GCA_021810705.1 Actinomycetes bacterium | reverse complement strand
TCGCGACAGTGTCGCGAGCTCGCCGAGCGTGCCGATGCCGAGCTGGCGCAGTGTCTGTGTCAAAGGCTCGAGCGCGCTCCCATGTGCCGCGTGGCTGAGCGATTCGATCGGCAGCGGCGCGAGGAACTCGCGCGCTTGGCGCCGGCCGCCGGCGAGGATCAGCGGCTGGCGCGGACGCGCCACCCGCGCCGCCATCACGGCCACAAAGCGCGTCTGCGCAACACCGCAGCGCACGGGCATCCGGACCGCCGGGAGCACAACGCCCAGCACCGCCTGAACGCCGCCATAGAGCCGCAGGAGCCCGCCGATGTCAAAGCAGGCGACCCCCTGACCCAGGGTCTCCACCGCCGCGCCGGTCGACTCGAGCGCACCCAGCGCGTGTTCCCAGCGCTCCTGCACCGCCGACGGATCCGGGGGCAGCAGGATCAGCTGCCGGCAGCGCGCAAGCGCCTCCCCCAGCCGCATGCCGCGGCCCACGCCAAAGGCCTCGGCGGCGGCTGAGACCTCGCCGATCCGCTGGCCGCCAGGTTCGGGCGCGATCGCCACCGGCACGCCCAGCAACCCGGATCGCCGGCCGGCGGTGACCACCAGCTCGAAGCGGGGAACAAGCACACAGGCGATCAGATCAGCGGCGGGCAAGGCGAACATATGTTCGCACAGTGGGCGGCTGGCGTAAGGGTCTGGCGGTGTCATTGCAGACCGATGCCCGAAGCTCAACGCCGGCGAGTAGACAGATGTTTGAGCCAAAAAGCGCTCCAAATCCCTGAAACCGCTGCACAATGCCGATAGACATCGGGCTGGCGCGCCAGCACAAGCCTGCAATCCTGCCCCTGAGAGCATGCGTCACCTCCGCCGCGTCATACGCCACCTGGGTCCCAGCGAATTGGGCCAGTCACTGGTGGTGGTCGTGATCTCGATGGTTGTGGTCGTCGGCGTCGCCGCGCTGGCGATCGACGCCGCGAGCTGGATGGGACGCCATCATCAGGCGCAGGTGGCGGCCGACGCAGCCGCGCTGGCCGCGGCCAACTGCCTGGCCCACCCGGGCGCCAACGCGACGACGATCGACATCGGCGGCACCCAGACCTCGGTGCCGGCCTGCTCGTCCTCAAGCGATACCACCGACGCGCAGACGGTGGCCGTCGACTATGCGCAGGCAAACGGCATCCCGCTAACCGATCCGGGAACCCAGGTCGACGTGAACCCGAGCAACTACACGGTGACGGTGACGGCCGTCGCCACCTCGTCCTCATTTTTCGCCAGGCTGTTCGGCTTCGGGCAGACCTACCAGACCGCCCATGCGGAGGCCAGCTGGACGCCACCGTCGAGCAGCAGCGCGTGCTCGACACCCGGCAACAGCTGCGCCGCGGTGTTCGCGAAGGGGTCGAGCTGCGCCAACGCAGGCAGCCAGCCGGGAGGCTCGCCGATCATCTTCGGCGGAAAAGACGACACGATCACGGGCGGGGTGCACAGCAACGGCTCGATCTACGAGGCGGGCGGCGGCGGCCAGACGCTCGGGCCCACGAGCTACGGAGACGGCAGCGGCTGCACGATCGACACGAGCGGTGAGTCGGGCGACACCTGGAACGGCTCTTCGACCAAACCATCCCCAGGCGAGCCGCCGATCAACTCCTGGCCCGTTGACTACACGCAGATCGTGACGCCCTGTGGGAGCGGCTACAGCTATGCCTGCACCGGTCCGTACGGCACGCCGAGCTACTGCACGCAGGCGGCCGGCAACCAGGGCTACAGCTCGGCAAACGGCGCCGGGTCAAGCAGCGGGTTTGACTACGGCAGCAAGTCCGAGCGGCCGATCCCAGGCCAGGTCTGGTGTGCCTACGGGAGCGGCACACCGAGCATCCCGAGCAGCTGGAACGGCCTGATCTACCTGCAGTCAGACAGCACGACGGTCACCGGCAACTGGATCGGCGGCACTATCGAGTTCGGCCACGACGGCTGGTCGCTCACGCCGCAGCTTGAGAGCTTCCCGACGCTGTATGCGACCGGCAGTGGCGACTGCTCGCCCGCCAGCAGCGGCGGAATCTGCATGGCGGGCGGCACCGAGACGGTCAGCGGGTCGCTCTTTGCGCCCAACGGCTGGATCGAGTTCAACGGTGCGGGCAGCACCAGCAACTTCCTGGAGAGCCAGTACATCTACTTCGACGGCGGCAGTCAGAACATCACCGGAGACGGGCCGACCAACATTGGCGGCGGTACCTCCACGCCCGGGACCGACTCGCTCATCGCCTACCAGCCCCCGGCTGGCTAGAGCGTTCCGCCCCGCGGCAGACCGAACGCTGCGGGCCAGATCGGCTGCACCGAGCGTTGAGCGGCACGCCACCAGGCTCAAGCCGAGGCGCCCGTCGTCGATAATGAACCCAGACATGGTTCACCGCGCCCGACACGCCTGGGGACTGCTGACCGCGGAAGGCGGCCAGTCGCTCGTGGTCGTCATCGTTTCGTTGGGGGTGCTGGTCGGGATGGCCGCCTTCGGCATCGACACCGCAACCTGGATGGTCAAGCGCCACCA
>JAJZID010000340.1 GCA_021810705.1 Actinomycetes bacterium | reverse complement strand
CGTGCGACCTGTTCGCGCTCGGAGGCTGGGTCGACACGCATGATCTCCGGGACCTGCAGGTCGTCCTCGACGAAGCGGTTGACACCGACGACGGTGTCCTGGCCGGTGCGGTAGCGCTCGTGGTAGCCGAACGCGGACTCCTCGATCTCCGCACGGATGAAGTCGATCGCTGCCACCGCGCCGCCGAGCTCGTCGATCTTCGTGATCAGCTCTGTGGCGCGCGCCTCGATCTCGCTGGTCAGCGACTCCACGAAATACGAGCCGGCGAACGGGTCGACGGTGTCCGCCACCCCGGACTCGTACTGCAGGATCTGCTGGGTGCGCACCGCGATCCTCGCGGCGTGCTCGCTGGGCAGCGCGAGCGCCTCATCAAAGCCGTTTGTGTGAAGCGACTGCGTGCCCCCGCAGGCCGCCGCGAAGCCCTGCAAAGCGACCCGCACGATGTTGTTCTCCGGCTGCTGGGCGGTCAACGTCACGCCGCCGGTCTGGGTGTGAAAACGCAGCTTCAAAGACCGCTCATCCTCAGCGTGAAACCGCTCACGCATAATCTGCGCCCACATCCTGCGGGCCGCACGAAACTTCGCGACCTCCTGAAAGACGTTGTTGTGCGCGTTGAAGAAGAACGCCAGGCGGGGCGCGAACTCATCGACCGCAAGGCCCGCGTCGATCGCCGCCTGCACGTAGGCGATCCCGTTGGCGAGCGTGAAGGCGACCTCCTGCACCGCCGAGCAGCCCTTCTCGCGGAAGTGATAGCCGGAGATCGAGATCGTGTTCCAGGACGGGATTCGCTCACGGCAGTAGGCGAACAGATCGGTGGTCAGCCGGATCGCGCCGGCCGGCGGGTAGATGAAGTTCCCGCGCGCGATGTACTCCTTGAGGATGTCGTTTTGCACCGTGCCGCGCAGACGCTCCGCTGAAACACCCTGCTCCTCGGCCACGAGCTCATAGAGCAACAGCAGAACGCTCGCCGGGGCGTTGATCGTCATCGACGTCGACACGCGATCCAGCGGGATCCCGTCAAAGGCGGCGCGCATGTCCTCGATTGAGTCGATCGCAACCCCCGTGCGTCCAACCTCTCCCAGACAGCGCGGGTCATCGGAATCCAGGCCCAGCTGCGTCGGCAGGTCAAACGCCAAAGACAACCCGGTCGTGCCGCGCTCGAGCAGATAGCGGTAGCGCTCGTTGGACTCACGCGCCGAGGCATACCCCGCGTACTGCCGGATCGTCCACAGCCGCTCCCGGTACATCCCCTGATGCACCCCACGCGTGAACGGAAACTCACCCGGCGCACCGAGTCGCTGCGCCAGATCCACCGGCACATCACCGGGCCCATACACCGGCGCAACCTCAATCCCGGAATCGGTGAACCGCCTGGGATCATCAGGCCCAACAAGCGGCGCGACCGACGCGTGTCCTGGCTCAGTCATGCACGGAGCTTACGCGCCGTGTGGCGATCTGTGCGGCGTCGCGGGATGGCTCTACGCTTGCCGGCATGGATGTGCAGGTGAGGCTGTTTGCGTCGCTGCGAGAACGGGCCGGCACAGCGCTGCTCGAGCTCGAGCTGGCCGACGGCGCGACCGTCGCCGATGCGCTGGCGCAGCTCGCCTGGCTGACCGGTGGCATGCGGGCGGCGCTGGCCGTGAACCGCGAGTACGCATCCGAGTCAACGCCGCTTGCGCCCGGCGATGAGCTGGCGCTGATCCCGCCGGTGTCGGGCGGGTCAGAGAGCCATCAGAGCGGCGGGCCAGCGGGCCCGCCGCACGTACGGGTCACGCGTGAGCCGCTCGCCGCCGCCCGGCTCGAGGCGCTCGTGCGCGACCCGCGCGCCGGGGCGATCGTGACCTTCCAGGGGGTCACGCGCGAGGTGCCGGCGCTTCAGTACGAGGCCTACGTGGAGATGGCGGTGGCCGAGATCGAGGCGATCGCCGCGGCGGCGAGCGTGCGCCACGGGCTCTGCGCCGTCGCGGTCGAGCACCGCATCGGCGAGGTCGCGCTGTCGGAGCCCTCGGTGGTGATCGCGGTCTCGGCGCCGCATCGCGGCGAGGCGTTCGCGGGCGCGCGCGAGATCATCGATGAGCTCAAGGCCCGCGCGCCGATCTGGAAGCGCGAGCAGGGCGAGTGGGTCGCGGGGGTCGCGGTGAGCACACCGCCGGGGCCGGTCGGCTAGATTGCGCGTCAGATGACGACCTCACTTGTGACCGGCGGCGCCGGCTTTCTCGGCTCGCACCTGTGCGATGCGCTGCTTGCGAAGGGCCACCGGGTGATCTGTGTGGACAACCTCGAGACCGGCACGCTGGAGAACATCGCGCACCTGCGCGGCGAGCGCTTCGTGCACCTGAACCTCGACATCATCGAGCCCTACCACGTCGAGGAGCCGGTTGACTACGTCTACCACTTCGCCTCCCCGGCCTCGCCGATCGATTACCTGCGGATCCCGCTGCACACGCTCAAGGTCGGCTCCTACGGAACGCACCACACGCTCGGGTTGGCCAAGCGCCACCGCGCCCGCTTCCTGACCGCCTCGACCAGC
>JAJZID010000339.1 GCA_021810705.1 Actinomycetes bacterium | reverse complement strand
GAACAGGGCGCCGTAACGCTCGATCTCGTGCGCAGCACCCCGCGGCCCCCGCGGCTCGTCTATCGTCACGCCTGAGCACGGTAGCGAATACGGTGAGCCTCGCCTTCGACATATTCCAGGGCATCGGGATCGCGGCGGCGATCGGCATCCGGCCGTTTTTGCCGAGCCTCGCCGCCGGGGCGCTCGCGGCGGGTGGCGTCGAGCTGCACTTCGATCACACCTCCTACAGCTTCCTGCAGTCGGCGCCGCTGCTGTTGGCGATGGTGCTCGGTGCCGCGCTGCTGGTGGTGCTCGACCGGGGTGTCTGGGCGAAGCGCTTGCACAGCGGCCCGCTGGCCGCTGTGCTCGCCGTGATCTCGCTCGCGCTCGCCGGCCTCTTCTTCGCGGGTTCGCTGGTGCGCGGCCACCACGCCGCCTGGCCGGGCTGGGTCGCCGGCGTCGCCTGTGCCGCGCTCGCGCTCGCCGCCACACGCCCGTTCCTGGCGCGTGTGCGCGCCCGACTCGATGCGGACGCGGCTGCGGTGGGCGTGCCGGTCATCGCCGACGGCGTCGCCCTGGTCACCTGCGTGCTGGCCGTTGTTGCGCCGCCGCTCGGCCTCGTGGCGCTGGGCTGGTTGGTCTGGCTGCTCATCGCCGGCCGTGGCCGGGGTGAGACGAAGTACGCCGGTCTGCGGATCCTGCGCTGATGGCTCCGCGCGCGTTCACGGGAGCGCGGCCCTAGATGAGGAAGCTGGTGCTCGTCGTGATCGACGCGATGAAGCCCGAGATGCTCGAGCGCGCGATCGCCTCCGGCCGGGCGCCCGCGCTCGCGCGCATCGCCGCCGACGGCGTCTACGTCAATGACGTGGTCGCCGCGTTCCCGTCGGTGACGCCGGTCTGTGCCGCCACGATCACCACCGGCGCCGGTCCTGACCGTCACCGGATCCCGAGCATGAACTGGTATCACCGCGACGAGGGCCGCTACGTCGAGTACGGCTCGAGCTTCTCCGCCTCCCGTCAGGCCGGGGTTCTGCGCTCGTTGACCGACACGGTCTACCGCATGAACGCCGAGCACCTGGCGGCTGAGACCCCGACCGTGTTCGAGTCCCTCGACGACGCCGGCCTGCGCACCGCCGGCACCACCTACCTGATCTATCGTGGCCGCCACGAGCACGAGGTGGCCCAGGACTCGGCGCTCGGGCGGATCGTCGCTTCGACGCTGTTTCGCCAGGCGATCCTGGGACCGCGCGAGCTCTTCTACGCCGACCTCTACGCGAGCCGCCGCACCGGTTGCCGGGGGCAGCTCGGGCTGCCGGGCGCGCGCGACCAGCACACCGGCTGTGTCGGCTCGTACCTCGTCGAGCACGATCTCTTCGACTTCATGCTGTTCTCGCTGCCCGACAACGACTCGAACTCGCATCGCAATGGTCCGCAGGCGCAGGTCGCCTCGATCGCCGCCGCCGACCGCCAGCTCGAGCGGCTGATGCACGCCGGCGGTGGGCCGGACCGTTTCCTGCAGGAGCACGCGGTGATCGTCACCTCCGACCATTCGCAGGCGCTCGTGGAGGCGAGTGTGCGCCTTGACCTGGCGCTCGCGGACTTCCGTATCGCCACGCCCACCGGCTCAGGCTCGGTGGGCGCCGAGCTGGCGCTCAGCCCCGCGCAGCGCAGCGCAATGATCTACGTGCTGGACGGCGAGCGGCGTGAGCGGCTGGTCGCGGACGTGGTCGCGGCCGTCGCGGAGCTGCGCGGCGTCGATCTGACGATGTGGCTGATCGCAGCGGCGGATGCGCAGCCCGAGGCGGTGATCCGCGCGCCGGGCGGCGCCGAGCTGCGCTTCACGCCCGGCTCGGCGCTCGCCGACCTGCGCGGCAACCGCTGGGACGTGGACGGCGACCTGGGGGTTCTGGCCGCGCACGTGCAGGACGGGCGCCTGCTCTGCCCCGACTATCCGGACGCGCTCGCGCGCGCCTGGGAGGCGCTGCGCTGCCCCACCGCCGGTGACGTGCTGCTATCGGCGGCGCCCGGCTATGAGTTCGTCGACTGGGGCGGTGTCGCCCACGTCGGTGGCGGCAGCCACGGATCGCTGCACCGGTCCGATTCGCTCGGCGCGCTTTTGTGGTGCGGCACCGGCCCCGAGCGCCGTGAGCAGCGCGAGCAGTGGACGCTGCGCGAGATCACGCCGATGATCCTCTCGCACTTCGGCCAGCCGGCCGGCGTTTAAGCTGTGCGCAGGTTTGCCGATAGGATTATTAGAAGTGTCTGATGAGCTGACCCACACGATTGAGTTCCCCGCGACCGCGCGCACCGCGAGCAGGCTGACCAGCCTCTACCGGCGCATCTCCTACGAGCTGCGCCACCGCGAGAACCACAGGCAGCTGATGCGCTTCCTCGTGGTTGGTGCCTCCGGGTACGTGGTGAACACGGTGTGCTTCTGGATCTTCATCCACCCGGTCGCGTTCGATTACACCCTGTCGTTCGTGGCAGCCTTTCTCTGCGGCAGCGTCAACAACTTCACCTGGAATCGCCACTGGACGTTCAAGGCCCATGAGGAG